>NZ_JBIMDK010000010.1:0-118481 GCF_048552595.1 Acinetobacter psychrotolerans
AAGCGTTAGATTGGCTTACACCATTAGAGAAATTTGCTCAGCTTGTTGATTATCATAAGACTTTTCAAACTGTCGCACCTCATGTTTGAATTCGCCCAGGAATGACTTTTGAAAAATTAGACGTTGGCGATGACGTAATTGTTGTGTGTCTATGTAGATGAAAATTGATCAATGATTTTGGTAAAAAAGATTCTAAGTCAAACTGATTACTTAATTGGTGTTTGGTGATTAAATCGCCATAAAAAGGCAGCGAAATATTTAATTGCTCTGTAGAAATTATTAGTTGTAATTCACTAATGCCCAGTTTGAAAATGTCGAGCCAAAATTGTTTTAAAGTATCAGCATTATAATTTTGTTGATTCATGCCATGAATAAAAATAATTTTCATTGGGTTTTTATAAATTGTCATATGTATCATTTAAATTTACGAGTTTAAATGGATTTTGACTATGTACGAATGTATAAAAAGTGTAGTTAATTACTACACTTTTTATTTAAAATAATTGAGGATTTTTTTAACAGTTATGACTGCGATCGGTCTTTATATAAGACAGCATAGCTAATATAGCAAGCAGCAATAAAGATTAAGCAACTGATAAAACCTGCATGCATTTGAGGATCGAATACCATGCTGATCCCTGTAATTAAACAGAAGACAAAACCTAGAATAGGAACAATTGGAAAGAATGGGGCTGCAAAAGCCAAATCGGCTTTAGAATGGCCTTGTTTGTACCATTCACGTCTAAAATTAAATTGGCTTAAACAAATACTCATCCACACCATAACCATGGTAAATGCGGCAACACCGAGTAGGTTTTTGAAGATAGTCTCAGGTGCAAAGTGTTCCGACAGTAAACCGGGAAGCGCACCAAACATGGTGACAATCACGGCAATATAAGGAATCCCTCGTGCATTGACCCTAGAGAATAGCGCGGGGAGCTGTTTCTTGGCAGAGAGTGACCACATCATGCGTGATGCTGCAAATAAACCTGAATTGGCAGCAGACAGTAAGGCGGTGATAATAACAAAGCGAATAATGTCTTGTGCGTATGGAATACCAATGTGATTGAATACGGTCACAAAAGGACTGCTACTTACGCCTTCTGCATCTAGCCCTGCCATTTGGTGTGGCAGTAATGCACTAATGACAACGATTGTACCCACAAAGAAGATCAGCAGACGCCAAATTGCAGTATTGATTGCTTTAGGTACATTTTTCGCAGGATCTTGTGTTTCACCCGCAGCAACACCAATGAGCTCTGTTCCAGAAAAGGCGAAGTTTACAATCAGCATCGTTGCAAAGATTGGAAATAGACCTTGAGGGAACCAGCCATTTGTCGTTAAGTTACTAAATAATGGTGCTGAGTCATACCCTTGATAATTGAGCACCCCAAAGATCGCCAATAAACCAAAGAGAATAAACGCAATAACAGTAATCACTTTGACCAAAGACAGCCAAAATTCAGATTCGGCAAACCATTTGGTAGAGCTCATATTTAAGCCAAAAACAATTGCGGCGAAAATAATTGTCCATAACCACATTGATATGTGAGGAAACCATTCTTGCATCAATAACGCAGCAGCAGTGAATTCAGTTCCAAGGGTTGCAGACCATGTCAGCCAATAGAGCCAAGTAACGGTATAACCTGTTGCAGGACCGATATATTTTTGGGCATAGGTACCAAACGAACCAGACTCTGGCATGTGAACAGCAAGCTCACCTAAACAGAGCATAACCATATAGGCGATGATTCCGCCAAGAATATAGGAAATGATGGCACCAATGGGGCCAGTTTGCGCTATGACTTCACCAGAACCTAAAAAAAGACCTGTACCAATTGCACCACCCAATGAAATCATCACCAAATGTCGTGTACTCATGGCGCGTTTTAAAGGTGCTGAGTTAGAACTAGAATGCATAGCATCATGCTCATTTTGAGATGAAGACATAGTTGAAGTGTTGTAACGAAGGAAGGGAGCTATTGTAGTGAAATTAAGAAATAGATCAATCTAGAATTGATTATTAACATCATTATAATTATAGAATATGGCGACCCTACGGGGATTCGAACCCCGGTTACCGCCGTGAAAGGGCGATGTCCTAGGCCTCTAGACGATAGGGTCGTACTGAGGTGTTGAATATAATAATGATAAAATAGTGCATTGTCAAAATGAATGGCTTGAAGAATGGATTGATTGATGAATATCTAAACGGAAACTCAAAAAAACGAGTTATTTGATGATTTACTATACATTTTTAATAAATTCCCCCTGATCCAAATCATCAATAATTCATTTTTAATTAAAAATAATGGCTTTGAAGTGAGTATAAATATGAGACATTCTAAATGTTTATAAAAGCGACAATTTAAATGCTAAAAATAAATATACAAAATGTTTTTGATCAATATATTTACAAAATTGAGTATTATCTGAGCCAGTCAGGTATTCATTAGCATATTTAAAAATATACGCCTAGCTTGAATTTTCGTCATAATTTTTTTATTTAAAATTAGATATTGAAACAACAATCTAATACTGTGGATTTATTTGCGAATAAAAGACAAATCAGCGATGTGGATTATGATTATGTACAAAATGCATATTTAAAGCATTTGGATGATTATTTTAACAAGATTATGTTCAAGCATAATAAAAAATCCACAATAAAGCGGATTTTTTATTATTTAGCTGGGGACTTAGGTACTTTTATTGTGGTACAACCAGTAATATGTTGCATAACAGGTTGCCATAAAAATTAAGCAACCGATAAATCCAGAAAGCATTTCAGGATCAGCCGCCATACTCAAACCTGTTGCAGTACATGTTATAAAGCCGAGTATTGGTACTATTGGGTACCACGGTGTTTTAAATTTTAAATCTGCGACGGTTTTACCGCTTGCGAGCCATTTACGACGGAAATTAAACTGACTCCAGCAAATGCTCATCCAAACGATCACCATGGTAAATGCAGCGATACCAAGTAAGTTTTTAAAAATAAAATCAGCACCAAATTGCTCGGAGAGCAAGCCTGGTAGACCACCAATCATTGTCACTAAAATTGCGATGACTGGTGTTCCAGATTTGGTTAATTTAGAAAAAATCTTAGGTAACTGTTTTTGTACTGAAAGTGCCCACATCATCCGTGAAGCCGCATAAAGACCTGAATTTGCAGTTGAAAGTAATGCTGTGATAATTACAAAACGCATAATATCTTCTGCATAAGGGATACCAATCAAGTTAAACACAGAAACAAATGGACTATTGCTGACACCTTCTCCGTGTGCTGCGCCTAAGCCTGCATCTTGATAAGGCAATAGCGAACTGATCACAATAGTCGTACCAACAAAGAAAATCATTAAACGCCAAACAGCAGCATGAATCGCTTTGGGAACATTTTTTTCAGGATTCTCGGTTTCACCTGCGGCAATCCCAATCATTTCTGTACCGTTAAAGGCAAAATTGACAATTAACATTGTGGCAAAGATGGGAAATAAACCATTCGGCAACCAGCCATGCGCTGTCAAATTACTAAATAATGGAGCAGACTCATGACCATAGAAAGGAATGAGACCAAAAATTGCAGTTAAACCAAGCACAATAAAAATTAATACTGTGGCAACTTTAATCAAGGAAAGCCAAAACTCAGATTCAGCAAAGAAGCGAGTGGAAGTTAAATTTGAAATTAATACGGTGACAATAAAAACCAATGTCCATAACCAAATGGATGTTGAGGGAAACCATTCCTGCATCAGCATGGCAGCTGCGGTAAATTCAGTACCAAGTGTTGCAGACCAACCAAGCCAATACATCCAAGACACCATATAACCAGTCCCTGGCCCAATATTATTAGCTGCAAAAGCACCAAACGACCCAGTCACAGGTTGGTTTACTGCAAGCTCACCTAAACACAGCATGACCATATAGGCAATTAAGCCACCAATGATGTATGCGATCACGGCTCCTAGAGGACCAGCCTGTGCAATGACTTCGCCAGAACTTAGAAATAGACCAGTACCAATCGCACCGCCTAAGGACAACATGACTAGATGTCGTTTTGTCATTGTTCTTTTTAAGGCAATAGAATTTCCATCAACAGAAAAATGTTGATTAGATTGATCGGGAGATTGCATAAGTGTTGTTACAGAGTTTTAAAGATCTATTTTAGAATAAAACGTGAAAATTCACAAAATAAATTGAATCATAGCAACGATATAAGTGGGTATATAAAAATAATAGATGAGCTTAAAGATTAAATCAGAGAAGGAATTTAATTTTAAAAATATGAGGAAATTTAAATAGATGGCGACCCTACGGGGATTCGAACCCCGGTTACCGCCGTGAAAGGGCGATGTCCTAGGCCTCTAGACGATAGGGTCGTTAGAAGGTGGCGCTATCTTATTGATCCGCCACCAAAGTGTCAAGTAAGTGAGGAGCGAGTTTGTTCAAAATATAGCAAAACAGTTCAGCAGTTTTTTGAGTGTCGTATAAAGCGGAGTGCGCTTCTTTACCATCAAACTCAATTCCTGCATGAATACATGATTTTGCCAATACGGTTTGACCAAACATCACAGCACTTAAAGTCACTGTATCAAAGACCGAAAAGCTATGAAACGGATTCTGATTTTTAGTTCCCGTACGCGCAATTGCTGCTTTTAAAAAACCTAAATCAAAATGTGCATTGTGTCCAACTAGAACGGCATGCGTACAATGCTGTTGTTTACGAACTTCATTTACAGCTTTAAACATACGTTTTAAAGCCGATTTTTCATCTTCAGCCATTGCTAAACGCATCGGATTGAATGGATCTACACCAATAAAATCCAGTGAACGGCGATCTAAATTCGCACCTTCAAAAGGATTGATATGTGCATGATGTGCTTCACCTGGAACAAATTTTCCTTCGGCATCATAAACAATTGGAATACATGCAATTTCAAGTAAGGCATCTGTGTCGGCATTAAAACCTGCAGTTTCGACATCGACAACAACGGGTAAAAATCCACGAAAGCGTTGTCCAATTACTACAGGTTGTGTTTCAGTTGTCACACCTTTCTCCATTGAATGGTTTTTCCTGCATAAAGCGGAATAATATCATCACCATCCAAATAATCTAAACGTTCAGGAACTACCTGTTCTTCTTTAACAAGCGTAATCGTATTGGTATTGCGTGGCAAGCCATAGAAATCTGCACCGAAATGACTTGCAAAGCCTTCTAAGCGCTCTAACTTATTCACTTGGTCAAAAGCTTGCGCATAAAATTCTATTGCTGTCGGTGCGCTATAACAACCTGCACAACCACAGGCATTTTCTTTGGCATTTTTAGAGTGAGGCGCACTGTCTGTTCCTAAGAAAAATTTAGGATTTCCACTGGTCGCGACTTCTAGTAATGTCTGTTGATGCGTTTGGCGTTTTAAGATAGGTAAGCAATAAAAATGCGGTTTAATACCACCCACCAACATATCATTACGATTAAATAATAAATGCTGAGGTGTGATTGTTGCAGCCACATTACGATCTTGCTCGATAACAAAATGTGCAGCTTCGCTGGTGGTAATATGTTCTAAAACCAATTTAAGCTTTGGAAATTGTTTCAATAAAGGCGAAAGCACTTCATCTAAAAAACGTTTTTCACGGTCAAAAATATCCACATGATGGTGCGTAACTTCGCCGTGTAGTAATAACGGAACTTGATGTTCTTCTAATTGTTCAATAACTGCATAAACTTTACGAATATCGCTTACACCGTTATCCGAATTGGTTGTTGCACCCGCAGGGTAGAGTTTGAATGCATTAACATGTTCAGATTGCTTAACTTTAAGCACTTCGTCTGGAGATGTGTGATCGGTAAAATAAAGCACCATGCGTGGGTCAAAATTTACGTCTTCTGGTACATGCGCCATGATGCGTTCACGATAAGCAATGGCTTCATCCACTGTTTTTACAGGTGGAACAAGATTCGGCATACAAATTGCGCGAGAAAATTGATTCGCTAGATCTGGAACAGTGCGTTTTAACGCGAGACCATCACGAAGGTGGACATGCCAGTCATCAGGCTGAAGTAAGGTAATCGTATTCAAGGCAATTCTTACTAAAAATAAAACAGATGATAATCGATTAAGACAAAAAATGATAACAGCTATTTCAAATCAATCAGCAAAATTAAATATACTTACATAGCTTTTTGGCTTAAAAATAGTCAACATATTCATGCAATTGTCATAAATTTATACATCAATATTCTTTGTGAGTTTACTGGAGATATCACGATTTTATGACATTAAAATTTTTAACATTAAGTTTGATTCAAATAATATTGATGATATTTAAATGATTTATTCTGGAATATGAAAATTTATTTATTGGTTTTATATCTAAATAAATCATTGATCTACTCGTATTTTTAATCTCAAAAACAAATCAATGCTAAAAATTTAAAGTTTGAAATATTGCGTATTATTTAAAAAAAACGATAATAACGGCGCGTAAATTGATTTATTCAAAGTTATAAAATTTGAGCAAATTGCTTCATGGTTTTTGAAAGTGTAAATTTTAGAATCTTAGAATAGATTGATTAAATTGGATGATTATTGGTGTATCTTTACATCAATAAATATAGATAGAAAATAGCTAAAAGTAGTTATTTTTTATGAAAAATCATTTATTTAAAGAAAATGATTTCGGAGTTATTCTATCTATTCATCATATAATACCTAATATTGAATAATGATCAAAAGTAAACTTAAATTTAATGTGAGCGTTTCTTATGGCTAAGTTTCTGCCAAGTGTGATCTGTGTAATGTGCCTATTGGGATTTTCTATTCAAGCTCAAACATATGCAAAACAAAAAGTTGAAGCAACAAAAAGTGATGTAGCAATCCAAACGGATGCTCAACAAAACTGGTCTATAGACAGTATTAATAAATCGACGTGGTCTGGCAATTTAGGGCGAGGGCAATTTCCAGTTTATGCTCGTGCACAAGTGATGCTGAATAATTTACATGCATCACCGGGTGCGATTGATGGTAAAAGTGGCAAAAACTTCTTAAAAGCTTTGGCTGCCTATCAACAAATCCAAGCTTTGCCTGTTACAGGTGAGCTAGATAAACAAACCTGGGATAGTTTGCTGAAAAATCAAAAGACTGCGGCTTTTGGAGCATATCAAATTACAACAGAGGATATTAAAGGTCCTTATGTAAAATCTATTCCACGTAACTATGCATTGCAATCAAAGATGCGTGGCTTGTATTACACCCGTGTCACAGAAATGTTAGGTGAAAAGTTTCATATTGATGAAGATTTTTTAAAACAAATTAATCCTAAGGTGAATTTTAAAAAAGTTGGTGAAACTATTCTTGTTCCTATCGTACGGAATGATTTACCCCAAGACATTGCTTTAATTATTGCGCATAAACCTGCACGACAACTTTATTTATATAACCATATGAATCAAATGGTTGCTTCATTTCCTGCAACAATTGGTGGTTCAGGCACACCTTCACCCAAAGGAACACATAAGGTGATTAAGGTTGCGCCAAATCCTGTGTACGGCTATAACCCGAAAAATTTTGTACAAGGCAGTAATCGTAAAAAACTGGCTTTACCTCCAGGTCCAAATGGTCCAGTTGGAAATATATGGATTGCATTAAGTAAACCAACTTTCGGTATTCATGGCACGCCAAATCCGTCTTTAATTTCAAAAACTGCTTCACATGGTTGTGTGCGTTTAACCAATTGGGATGCGAATGATTTAGGGAGCAAAGTGCAGAATGGTACGGTGGTTAAATTTTTAGATTAATGATTTTTCATTATCAAAGACTGATGTAATTTTTATCAGCATTTTAAATGTCTAGAGCCTTAGATATTTAAAATGCTTTGTTATTTTAAATGATTAATTTTGAATATCTTTTCTTAGTTCGCGACCACTAGGAATATCGGTATATCTTAAGACTCGATAACCAGCTTGATCAAGCATCGCATCACGTTGTGCATCTTGTTGTTCTTTGCCTAAATGCGAAGGATCGTCTAATTCAATAATCGCAATAACTTTCATATTTTTATCAAGTATTACGAAATCTGTCACTTTGCGATTAAATTTAGCACGGTATTTAAATTGCTTACTGGTAATAAGTGCGCTGAATGCGACTTGCGCTAAGACGTGATGTTGCGGAAATACCTCTATCAATTGAACAAACATTTTCTGTTCAAATGTCGTGATAACAGGTTTAGCATAATAATTTTTATGTCGAAATAAATGTTGCCCAAAACAAGCAATGCATAAAGCAACACTCGCTATGCAGCCAATAACTAAAAACAAAATCTGATGTAAGTCGAAGGGCATAATTAATATATTTTAGATAAGAAAAAACCCACTCAAATATGAGTGGGTTTTTAGAATTTGGCTCTCCAACCTGGGCTCGAACCAGGGACCTGCGGATTAACAGTCCGTCGCTCTACCGACTGAGCTATTGGAGAATCTGAAACGCATTCTAGGGATGAAAATGATATGGGTCAAGGAAAAATTGTTAAATTCGCGTTAAAAAAGTATTATTTGCTAAATATTTGATCATTCATAAACAATAAAAGTATATTCTTGAAAATTATCATTGTTCCTTTATTCATGATGAGTTTTTAAAATTTATGTCAGAAGCTTAATTATTTGCAAGATGTGATATGAATTAACTCTAAGGAAATCAATTAACAACTGTAAAGTCATAAAAAGAAGCCTTGCAAGAAGGTGTTGTTTGCACAATTGATCGATCAGAAGGAATGGGAGAGATATAAAATTTTGATGAATTCTCAATTTTACAATTTTAAAGCCCTTGTGATTTAAATTTCCGAGATTTATGTGTAGATCATCATATTGGTTATATAGTTGCGATTAAGTTGATTTTCTTAGGTGGTACAGCGAATATTTATAGGTATGATTTAAAGATTAAGATGAATTATAAGAATATGCATTGATTTGTATTGTGCTGAAAACCCAATGATTAAACTCAATAAAAAAAGCCCACTTCATAATGAGTGGGCTTTTTAGAATCTGGCTCTTCCACCTGGGCTCGAACCAGGGACCTGCGGATTAACAGTCCGTCGCTCTACCAACTGAGCTATGGAAGAATAGATGGCTCTCCAACCTGGGCTCGAACCAGGGACCTGCGGATTAACAGTCCGTCGCTCTACCGACTGAGCTATTGGAGAATCTGATCCGCATTCTATGGATGAATGTGTAAGTGGTCAAGTTAAATTATAAGAAAAAAGTTCAAATGTTTTTTTATTGTCCGAATTTAAAATATTTGCTTATATATTGATTATATTTAAAGTTTACAATCTATTTTTGATTCATATCGTGCATAAAATTAAATCATTTCTGAATTGTCTATTTAATAATAAATGCTCTTTATTGCGCTAGATTGAGATAAAAATGGCCATTCGTTTAGAAAATTCTAAAATTTGATTATTGATAATTAAAAAAATCGCTCTATAAAAGAGCGATCTTTTTAATAAGAACGTAAGTTCAATATTTTAGGGGCTTATTTTTCTACGCCAGCAGCTTGACCAGCATATTTAGCATTTGCATAATCCCAGTTTGCAAGGCTTTCAAGGAAAGTCTTGATATAAACAGGACGTGCATTACGGAAGTCGATGTAGTAAGCATGTTCCCAAACGTCAATTGTAAGTACTGCTACTTTGCCATGAGCAAGTGGAGTATCTGCATTTGCAGTTTTAAGGATAGAAAGTTCGCCATTTACTTTGTCAGCAACTAACCAAGCCCAACCTGAACCGAATTGAGTTGTTGCAGCAGCAGCAAATTCTTCAGCAAATTTTTCGTAAGAACCAAAAGCTTCATCAATTTTAGCAGCTAAAGCGCCAGTCGCTTTACCGCCACCATTTTTAGCCAAGCAGTTCCAGTAGAATGTGTGGTTCCAAACTTGTGCAGCATTGTTGAAAACACCAGCTTTAGATGCATCGCCAGCAACAGCAACGATAATTTCTTCTAAAGATTTACCTTCAAGGTCTGTGCCTTTGATTAGGTTATTTAAGTTAACAACATAAGTGTTGTGGTGTTTGTCATGATGAAACTCTAAAGTTTCTTTGCTGATGTGTGGAGCTAGGTCATCATAACCGTATGGAAGCGCAGGTAAAGTAATGGTTGTCATGTTTTAAATTCCTTGCATTTTGCTGGGTTTTAACATTAAGTGGCTTTATTGTAATAGATTCTTCAAACAATTGTGCAGGATGTTAAATAACAATACACAATTTATTTCGATTTAATACGTATAAAGAAAATGTTAAAAATCAGTGATTATTTACGGTGAAAAAACTTTTCATTTACAGCTTTTTATGCGCACGAAATGAGTGGTTTAACATCAAGATTAAATCGGATTGTTTAATTCGAAATAACTATACTCAATATTGAACTGTTCTGAAATAGCTTTTGCAAGTCGTTGTACGCCATAACGTTCTGTCGCATGATGCCCACATGCGTAATAATGCACATTTAGTTCTTTAGCTTCGTAAAAGGTACGTTCGCTCACTTCGCCTGAAATATAGGCATCACAATCCATTTGTGCAGCTTGCGCAATAAAATCTTGCGCACCGCCCGTACAAAATCCTATTTTTTGAATACTCGATTTTTCTGCTGTTAAGTGAATTGTATTAAAACCTAATCTTTCTGATAGATAGTCTTTAAAGTGCTCTGGAGACATCGCTTGCTTCAGATAAGCAATATTGCCAATAGGATGGCGTTCATTCGGATCAAGCGCTTCGATATTTTCTAAGTCTAAAATATCTGCAATTGCAGCGTTATTGCCCAATATTGGATGTGCGTCTAAAGGTAAATGATAGCCAGCCAATGAAATATCATTTTGGATTAATGATTTAATGCGTTTTCCACGCATTCCTGTAATCGGGTAGGGTTCACCTTTCCAGAAATAACCATGATGAACCAAAAGCAGATCTGCATTTTGTTCAATCGTCGCTTCAATTGCATCTTGTGATGCTGTAACTGCACAGAGAATTTTTTTAACTTCAGATTTACCCTCAATCTGTAAACCGTTGGGTGCATAGTCTTTAAATTCGTGAGATTTTAAAGTTTGATCACACCACTGAATAATTTCTTTTAATAAAGCCATGACGTACCTAAAAATGCGTTAAACATGTTTCAAACATAAAAACATATTTTGAATTGTAACTAAAGCTGAACAAAATTCTTTGTGTTTTTTATGTATCTTTTTCTATTTGCTTTACAATATACAAAATGCTTTTGCATCAACGAATTAAAAAATTTCTAAGAGGAAATACAAGTGCGCCGTTCATTTGCATGGCTACCGTGGATATTACTTATCCTTGTCATTATCAGTTTTGTGATGTGGCAGAAACTACAACAACCTAAAGCACCCATTGCACCTGATGGTGTAAAAATGCCTGCTGAAAAAGTAGAACCTTTGGTCAATACTTCTAGAACAGGTGGTGTGGTGTCATATAGTGCTGCTGTGAAAGTAGCAGCACCTGCGGTTGTGAATATTTTCACGACACAAAAAGTCAAACAAAACCATCCCTTACTTAATGATCCCGCTTTTAGAGAGTTTTTTGGAAATCAGATTCCAGAACAGAATCAAAGTAAAAACGAAAATAGTCTAGGTTCAGGGGTAATTGTTCGTCCAGATGGTTATATTTTGACGAATAATCATGTAATTGCGCAAGCAGACCAAATCGTCGTTGCTTTACAAGATGGTCGCCGTGCTGAAGCAAAAGTGATTGGTACAGATCCAGATACAGATTTGGCAGTGATTAAAATTGAGCTAGCGGATCTTCCTGTATTACCGTTTAAATTGAGTGGTAATGAAGTTGGCGATGTTGTACTGGCAATTGGTAATCCATTTGGTGTAGGACAGACAGTCACGCAAGGGATTATTTCTGCGACAGGTCGTTCAGATTTAGGTATCAATACTTACGAAGACTTTATCCAAACGGATGCGGCAATTAATCCAGGAAACTCTGGCGGTGCTTTAATTGATGTTGCGGGTAATTTAATTGGTGTAAATACTGCAATTTTCTCTCAATCAGGCGGTTCTTTGGGTATTGGATTTGCGATTCCTGCAAAAATTTGTCAGCAAGTTTTAAATTCAATTTTAAAAGATGGTCGCGTGATTCGTGGTTGGATGGGCATTAGCCTGGTACCACCAACTCAGGATGATGTTTTACAGCCTCGTCAAGCAGGTGTTATTGTTGCTGATGTATTGAAAAATGGCCCTGCGGCAGAAGCTGGTATCAAAGTCGGTGATCGTATTGTCAAAGTGAATAATGAAAATATTAGTTCAACTTCACACTTGATCAATTACGTGGCTTTACAAGCTCCAAATTCAATCATTCAGGTTGAGGTGGTTCGTGGTGGGAAAACAGTAACCCTTGCGGTGAAAGTTGGTGAAAGAAAACTTCAAAGCAGTGATTCTCAATATATTCCATTGCCTAAGCGTTAAATAAAATATTGAATTTGCAGCCCTGATGATTCAGGGCTTTTTTTGTTTTTATAACTTTATTGATGTTGATAGCTATGTTTTTCATGCTGTGGAATAGAACATTCCCAAAGAGCACAAGGATTTTGAATAAATTTCTAGATCTTCATAAGTTCGTTTTTTTTGTTAATGGATGATTGTGATTGTCGTTATGGTTTTGACTTAGCATTATAAATAACTGTTGATGTCCGTCATTAGCATGAAATTCAGTTTGATTGGGGTGTGGATAGCGGAAAAGTCTTTAATCAATTTAAATTCTTTAAACTGTATCAATTGATTATGATTTTTATCGTAATGTTGAAAAAAAGCATCCCAGTCAATATTGGCTGGTTTACATGCGAGTAGCGTACTGCAAGGCAAGAGCAAAGTGATAATGACAAGGTATTTAATATGGTTTTTAGATCGTAATATATTATTTATGCCAGTCTGCACAAGGGTTTGGGAGTAAGGAATGTATTTCACCTAACTCTTCATTGGTGAGCTTTCCATCTTTATTCTGATCTAGAAATTTGAATAACTTAATGTTTTTATCTTTGCCTTGAAATCGTTTGTCATTTATCCAAGGAAGCGGGTCAAAATCTCTGACTGTTAAAAATTCTTTTAATTCAAAAGTCTCATTTTTATTTAAATCATAAGTATGGTGGAATTTTTCCCAATTTAAAGAAGCAGGTTCGCATGCAAAGCTATAAGAACTTACACATAACATAAAATAGAATATAGATCGTATTATCATCACAGGTCTTCTTTATTTTATATGTATAGGATATTTAAAATTGAAAATCTTTCAAGTCGAAAATGATTCTATAGCGCAACTTTAATCATTTAGATTGTGCATTTTACCGAATAAAAAACCAGCATCAAAGTGCTGGTTTTTATCATAACAATAAATTAGCTTTCTTGCTGAATGCCTGCAACTAACCAGTCTTGGCTAGAGCCTGCAGGTTTAACAAAGTGCCATATTTCAGAGAATGGTACAGCTTGGCTATTTAAGTCTTCACTCACTGAACCCGTAAAGCGAACACTTGCAACATATTGACCATTTTCAGTTGCGCTATTCACCACCATCGCATTTAAGTTTGAAAACTCAGCAACGTCTTGATCTTGATTCCCCATGATATCGTTATACATAGACTGATAAAGATCAGGGGTTAAATAACGTTGAATTTCTGCAATATTACTCGCAGTATTCATCGACTGGATGTGGTTAAAGCGTTGACGTGCAATACGTAAAAATGCAGCAGGCTCTGTTCCATCTGGAAGTTGGCTACCGCTTTGCATAGATGCGCCAAATGGTCCTTGTGGCGCTACGCTACCACCAACAGATTGACCAAAAATATTGCTATTGTCATTGCTGTTACGAGTAGTCGTATTTGCCTGACCAAATGGTGCAGATGATGGACCTGAACTATTCGGTGAGAATGGATTATTGGTTGCTAATTTTTTTTTGGCACTGAATTTACGGAACAAGAAGAATGCACCACCTGCAATCAGGATCAACCAAATCCAACTTGGAATGCCACCTTTTTCTTCTTGTTGCGCTGCTTGTTGTTTAGCAACTTCAGCATCATTGGTTTGAGCATTGCTATTGTTATCATCAGCCATCGCATTGGCTGCAATTGCACCGACTGCTGCACCTGCAACACCTGCAGCAACCATTTTACCAACACCTGAGCCAGACTTTTGTTGACCAGATTGAGCAGGAGCAGGCGTGGTTTGACGAGGTTGAGAATAAGATTGACTTGAACTCGAAGAACGGCTCATACCATGACTTTTACCGCCACCTGCACGTTTTGCTTCGGCTAAAGGAGCTACAGTCAAAGTCGCCATTAAAATACCTGCGATCAAGCCGCGCTGTCGAACTTCCATTGAAATTACCTATTTAAAAAATTGATATATATGAGAGAAACAATCATAACGATATTGTTAAGTTGTTTTCATCTTTCTATATATGCAGCCTTTTCAATAGAATTTCAATGTTTTTGGAGTTTAATTGGTCATATATTCACATAAAAATAACGAATATTATTTTTGCTAGAAAATATAGAAAGTGTTTACAGAATATATATGAAATGGTTGGAAACGATATTTTTATGTGGTTTTATCAAATAGGTAAAATCATTTACTTACATGTGAGTTTTCTACTCAGTACGAAGTGGAAATTCTCAATGTAGATGATTTTGCTCAATGAAATTTAATAAATCAAATATGCAATGGAAATAATGAGCCAATCTAGATGTCAATTATAAATATATAAGGTGAATTTACTTTAATTGTATGGCGTGTGATTTTGGAATGATGATGTCTCAAATCTGACTGGAACAGCTCTTTTACGAATAAAAGAGCTGTTATGAAATCCTAATGAAAGACATTAGATTCAAACGTAGTTTCTTAAAAACTTAATCAACTTCATCGGTGAGTTGCATTGCTTCTGCTAAGGCTTCATGTAAGCGTGCAACAGCAATGATTTGAACGCCTGCAATGGGTTTTTGTGGTGCATTGCCGCGAGGTACAATAATGTATTTAAATCCATGTTTAATTGCTTCTTTTAAGCGTTCTTGTCCATTGGGAACTGGGCGGATTTCACCAGATAAACCAACTTCACCAAATACAGCCAATTGTTGCGGTAAGGCTTTGGAGCGTAAACTTGAAGCGCATGCTAAAAGTACAGCCAGATCCGAACCTGTTTCAGTAATTTTTAAACCGCCGACAACATTGATATAAACATCTTGTCCAGATGTTTGCACACCACCATGCCTATGCATCACCGCGAGCAACATATTTAAACGGTTTTGTTCTAAGCCAAGTGCAACACGTCGTGGTTGCCCATGCGCATCATCGACAAGTGCTTGAACTTCGACCAATAATGGGCGTGTACCTTCACGGCTAATCATCACCACTGAACCAGGAATGGCCTCATCATAACGACTTAAAAAAATGGCTGAGGGGTTGGCAACTTCTTTTAACCCCTTATCCGTCATGCCAAATACGCCAAGTTCATTCACAGCACCAAAACGGTTTTTAACCGCACGGATCATTCTGTAGCGTGAGTCAGATTGCCCTTCAAAATACAAGACGCAATCGACCATATGTTCAAGAACACGAGGGCCTGCAAGTGAACCTTCTTTGGTCACATGACCGACAAGGAATAATGCAGTGCCACTATTCTTAGCAAAGCGGGTCAGTAATGCAGCTGATTCACGGATTTGTGAAACGCCGCCTGGTGCGGATTGTAAGGTTTCCGTATAAAGCGTTTGAATTGAATCGAGGATAGCCACGGCAGGGCGAATTTGAGCAAGAACATCACAAATACGTTCTACACATGTTTCTGCCATGACTTGTAGTTTGTCTGTTGGTAAATCAAGCCGATTTGCACGTAATGCAACTTGCGGAAGTGATTCTTCACCTGTGACATATAATGCTGAGCTATTGGCAGCAGCCATGTAAGTTGCTGTTTGCAGTAAAATAGTCGATTTACCAATACCAGGATCACCACCAATCAACACTACTGAGCCTGTGACTAAACCGCCACCAAGCACTCGATCAAATTCACTAATACCCGTACCTAAACGTGTTTCATTTGAAACTGGAATTTTATTGAGTGTCGTGATATTGGCAGCTTGACCTGCATAACCGCCTCCCATGGGTTTAGCACGATGTGACACCATAGGTTCTATGCGTACTTCAGACAAACTGTTCCATTCACCACAATCAGAACACTGTCCCGACCATTTTGGATGATCTGTGCCACATTGTTCACAACGGTAAAGTGTTTTTGCTTTTGCCATGTTTTAGTGCATCAATATTATGTCAGGTGGTGAGAATGTAGCAATTGATGCATTGAAAAACAATTTTTTGTCGAAGATCTCGCTAAATTCATTTTTGGCACGTAAACTGCAAAGTGATGGAACGTTAAAATAAAAAAGATAAAGGATAGTTTTTTGGCTGTTTTATAGGCTAAAGGATGGATATACTTAAGTTTATTTAAGTATTTCTTGAAAAAGGCTTTATTATTTTTTTTGTTTTAAGCTACTTTTGTACAACGAAATCTGAGAGAAGAATATAACAATGTCGAATGAAAAACTCAGTTCTTCTGCGGAGACAGGTGAACTAGCGAGAAGTTTGTCCAATCGTCACCTTCAATTGATTGCTATTGGTGGTGCTATTGGTACAGGATTATTTATGGGTTCGGGGAAGACAATTAGTCTTGCAGGACCATCCATATTATTTATTTATATGATCATTGGTTTAATGGTGTTTTTTGTCATGCGTGCGCTTGGTGAATTATTACTGTCAAACTTGCAATATAAATCATTTATCGATTTTTCAACCGATTTAATTGGTCCTTGGGCAGGGTATTTTGTCGGATGGACTTATTGGTTATGTTGGATCACCATTGGTATCGCAGATTTATCCGCGATTATTTACTATTTGCAGTTCTTTAATAATGGTATGCCCTTTAGTCCAACTGAAGGGGTAATGATTAGTGTTGCCGCAATTTTCTTTATTTTGGGGCTTAATTTAGTTACTGTAAGATTGTTCGGTGAACTAGAGTTTTGGTTCGCACTGATAAAAATTATCGCCATTGTCGTGTTGATATTAGTCGGTTTGTGGATGATCTTTACAGGCTTCACTTCTACAACAGGTCAAGTCGCATCATTTACGCATCTGTGGAGTCATGGCGGCATGTTCCCTACGGGTGCAGGTGGTTTCTTAGCAGGCTTCCAGATTGCAATTTTCGCCTTTGTCGGTGTGGAACTTGTAGGTACTACTGCTGCTGAGACTAAAGATCCAGAAAAGAATTTACCAAAAGCAGTGAACTCGATTCCTATTCGTATCATTTTCTTCTATGTATTGGCATTGGTTATTGTCATGTCCGTTACGCCATGGAATACGATTGATCCGAAAGTGAGTCCTTTCGTTAATTTGTTCAGCCAAGCAGGTATTGCAGCAGCAGCGATCATCATGAACTTGGTGGTACTTTCTTCTGTTATGTCGTCTATGAACAGTGGTGTATTCTCAACCAGTCGTATGTTATTTGGTCTTTCTCGTGAAGAACAGGGACCTAAATCGTTTGGGCTTTTGAATAAACGTGCAGTTCCAGCGAATGCACTTTATTTCTCTGGTGTGTGTTTATTGGGTGGTGCTGCATTACAGTACTTCGTTCCCAATACAGTTGAAGCATTTACTTTAGCAACAACACTATCAACCATTCTGTTTATTTTGGTTTGGATTATTATTTTGTGGAGTTATTTGGTGTATTACAAAACACGCCCAGAACTTCATGCAAAATCTGTATTTAAACTGCCAGGTGGACCAATTACTTGCTACATTGTGATAGCTTTCTTCATCGGTACGATTGGTATTCTGGCTTTAGAACCAGATACATTAAAATCGTTGATGGTGAGTCCAATTTGGTTAGTGATCCTTGCAATCGGTTATTTCTGTTTCTATAAGAAAAAATAGTCATTTCCAATTTCAAAGATTCTGATAAGGAAACGCCAGTTATTTACTGGCGTTTTTTTTATTCTCGTTCTAAGCTTTGTCAGTTCTGCTTTGGTCTATATTTTAGAATCAAGGTATACTGACGAAAATTTTGGAAATAGGTGAACAGATGCGTTTTGTTATTTGTGGCATCAGTTTAGTTTTGATGAGCAGTGTTCTGCTCGGTTGTGGTCAATCTGGCAATTTACAGTTAGTGAATAACCAAGATTATGATAAGCGTGCGAAGTATTTGTTGCATTCAAATAATGACAACAAAATCGTACAAGCTGATCAGAAAGTGCAGAAGCAAGAAGTTGCACCAGATCAGTCTACGCCAGTGTCACAAGTCACTTCAAACTAAAGCTAATTACACTTTCATAGAAAGGATACATTCATGAGTTTTTCCCGTATTAATGGGGTATTGCATGCAGAGCAATGTTCTCTAGACCAACTCGCAATGCAATATGGCACACCACTTTATGTCTATTCAAAAGCGACATTTGAAAAGCATTATTTAGATATGGATAAAGCCTTTGGTTTTATCGATCATCAAATTTGTTTTGCAGTGAAGTCAAACTCAAATATTGCGGTTTTGAATGTATTAGCAAAATTAGGTTCAGGTTTTGACATCGTGACAGGTGGTGAGCTTGCACGGGTACTTGCGGCAGGTGGGGAGCCATCGAAAATTGTATTTTCAGGTTTGGGTAAGCAAGAAGCTGACATTCAAAAAGCATTAGCAGTGGGTATTTCTTGTTTTAATGTAGAGTCATATGCCGAATTAGACCGTATTCAAAAAGTGGCTGCTGAACTTGGTAAAAAAGCGCCTATTTCTTTACGGGTAAATCCAGATGTAGATGCCAAAACTCATCCGTATATTTCGACAGGTTTAAAAGAAAATAAATTTGGTATCCCTTCAGATTCGGTTTTTGAAACTTATCAATATGCTGCATCTTTGCCAAATTTAGACGTCGTTGGAATTGACTGTCACATTGGCTCACAATTGACTGAAACTCAGCCATTTGTCGATGCACTTGATCGTGTGATTGGCATGATTAACAGATTAAAAGAGCTGGGTATTCACTTAAAGCACATCGATATTGGTGGTGGTTTAGGGGTGACGTATAAAGATGAAACACCGCCAAGCGTTGTAGAATATGCCAATGCAATGCGTCCAGCTTTAGAAAAATTAGGCCTTAAAGTGTATATGGAGCCGGGTCGTAGTATTTCTGCAAATGCAGGTGTGTTAGTGACAAAAGTAGATTTATTAAAACCAACTAATCATCGTAACTTTGCAATTGTTGATGCTGCAATGAATGACTTGATTCGTCCGTCACTTTACCAAGCTTGGATGGATATTCAGCCTGTTGCTACACGTACAGATGTGGAAACGAAAGAGTGGGACATTGTGGGTGCAATTTGTGAAACAGGTGATTTCTTAGGCAAGGAGCGTGAATTAGCTATTCAAGAAAATGACAATCTTGCAGTATTGGGTGCAGGGGCGTATGGTTTTGTGATGAGTTCTAATTACAACAGCCGTGGTCGTGCTGCGGAAGTGATGGTTGATGGGGATCAATCACATTTAATTCGTGAGCGTGAAACGATTGAATCGCTGTGGAAAAATGAACGTTTATTGCCATAAGGAGCCATTTAAATGTTATTAGAATTTACCAAAATGCATGGTTTGGGCAATGACTTCATGGTAGTTGATTTAATCAGCCAACGTGCTTTTTTCGATGCCATGACTATTCGCCGATTGGCAGATCGCCATTTCGGAATTGGTTTCGACCAACTCCTCATTGTTGAACCACCTGATTTCCCAAACGTAGATTTTAAGTACCGTATTTTCAATGCGGACGGTTCAGAAGTAGAACAATGTGGAAACGGAGTGCGTTGTTTTGCGCGCTTTGTGCATGAACGTCAATTGACCAATAAAACCAAATTTAAAGTTCAAACCTGTTCGGGAATTGTAGAGCCTGAATTGGGTGAGAATGGTTGGGTTCGTGTCAATATGGGTTATCCAAAATTTTTACCGAACGAGATTCCGTTCATCGCAGAAGAACCAGATACGTTGTACAACATTGCATTGGCAAATGAAGAGCAATTGACAATTGATGTTGTGAATATGGGCAATCCGCATGCGGTGACCATTGTTTCTGACGTTTTGACAGCCGACGTTGCGACAATCGGGCCACAAGTTGAATCACATGAACGTTTTCCACAGCGTGTAAATGCAGGTTTTATGCAAATTGTTGATGAAAAACATGCACGTTTACGCGTTTTTGAACGTGGTGTAGGCGAAACAATGGCATGTGGTACAGGTGCTTGTGCTGCGGCGGTTTCTGGAATGCGCCGTGGTTTACTTGCCAATAATGTTAAAATTGAGTTGGCAGGTGGTACATTACAAATTGAATGGAAAGAAGGCGATGTAGTTTGGATGACAGGTCCAACTGCAACGGTGTACGAAGGTCGATTAGACTTACGTTACTTCCAAAGTTAATTGTAAAAATAAAAAGGTTCTGAATTTCAGAACCTTTTTATAATATTGCGCGATGAACATTCAGAAAGAGGTGAGTGAAATGACATTCGACACTGCGCAATTTGGTGCAATGCAATTGCTCGCTATGTTTATTAAGGATCGGAAAATACAGAACCAATCTGAACATACTTTAGATGCTTATTTTCGTGATATATCAAATTTTATTGATTTTTGTTATGCCAAAAAGCTTGAATTAAAACAAGTTGAAACTTCAGATTTAAGAGAATATGTCGCATTTCGTGTAGAAAAAGATCAATTGAGTTCAACCAGTTTACAACGTCATTTAACGTCAATTCGTCAATTTATGAAATGGGCAGAACAAGGCAATTATTTAGCAATTAATGCTGCTGATGATTTTCAACTGAAACGGCAATCAAGACCATTGCCAGGTCTGATTGATATTGAAACCATTAACCAAATTATAGATCAAGCTGCGCCTGAAAAACCGAAAGATAAACAATTGTGGTTACGAGATAAAGCGATTATCGAGCTGCTTTATTCAAGTGGTTTACGACTGGCAGAAATACAAGGCTTAACAATTCGAGATATTGATTTTACTCGACTTTTATTGCGTATTACGGGTAAGGGGAATAAAACACGTATTGTACCTTTTGGCTCTAAGGCAAAAGACAGTTTGGTTGAGTGGCTAAAAATTAATCGCATTTGGAATGGTGAGTTTCGTCCAGAATCTCATGTTTTTATTACTCAACAGGGTAATGTCATTACCCCAAGACAAATTGAAAATCGTGTGAAGTTTCAAGCTTTACGCGCAGGTGTAAATGTGGATTTACATCCTCATTTATTGCGACATTGCTTTGCCAGTCATATGTTATCGAATAGTCGAGATTTACGTGCTGTTCAGGAAATGTTGGGTCATAGTAATTTAACAACGACTCAAATTTATACCCATGTCGATTTTGATCATTTAGCACAAGTGTACGATCAAGCACATCCGAGAGCATCCTCATCAAAAATTAAAAAAAGCTTCTAAAAGAAGCTTTTCATAGAATTTATGGATACTTATAGTGCAGGCGTATGGGTTGGAATTTGACGTGCAGGATTAATTTTTTCAAAAGCGACTGCAATATTAAGTAAAGTTTGTTCGTCAAATTCACGGGCAATAAATTCTATATTGACGTTCATCGGATATTGGCTACGGCTTGACGTCACGGTGCTTGAAGGCATAGAAAGCGCAGGAAAACCACTAAAAGGACTCAAACGATTGTTTGTTCCTGTTGTTGGGCTTGAGCCAAGATTTGCTGCTAGTCCTGTAATGGAAGGGTAAGCTAAAACATCATATTTTACGCCTTTCAACACACCATCAAGTTGAGCATTCTCTAAGGCAGCACCAATACGTGAACGAACAAAAGGGCTACGTTCAGTTGAGTTCAGTTCATAACCCGCAATAAATGATGCGGTTGTGGTGTCTCTGTTATAGCCCGAAAAGCTTGAAATCATTAAATTACTGTCTAAAAGTGCCTCGTATGATTGGTAAATACTGCCTGTAGTTTTTAAATACTCGGTCAGAGACGTCTTGAATTCATAACTTGAAAGGCTTGAGTAACGAGTCAAAATAGTCGATAAATCATCAATATTCACTTCCTCAACGGTGGCACCTGCAGCACGTAATTTTGCGACTGATTCGTCAATAGAAGCATTCACAAGTTTCCCATCTTCTGATAATTCACCGGTAGTATTGGGCTGAGCATACAATGCTTTTACTAAACCAATACGTTTTCCAATAAGACTTGCTGAACTATTTGGCACATAACTTGTAGGTTGTTGCGTTAATGAGCGATAAGCAGTTTCAGAGTTGATTAAAGCTGAAGTTCGCTCATAGCTACTTCTTTGATTAGATGAGTTTGAAGCATCGAAACCAACTAAACTATCCATTAAAATTGCACAGTCAATCGCTTTTCGACACATAGGACCTGCAGTATCTTGGGTTGGAGCTAGTGGAATAATACCATCTTGACTGACCAAACGTAGAGAAGGTCTTAATCCGACTAAGCCTTGAACGGCAGACGGTACGCGAATAGACCCACCTGTATCTGTCCCAATACCAATCAGTGCTAAGCTCGCAGAAATTGCTGCACCTGTACCTGCTGATGAACCACCTGGACCTTTCGTCAAATCATAAACATTTTTGACTTGTCCAGCATTCGGGTGGCTCGATTTTCCGCCAAAACCAAATGCAAATTCATCAAGATTGGCTTTACCTAATATGATGCCGCCTTGTTCTCGAATACGTTTGATAATAAATGCGTCATTTGCAGGGATATTATTGGCTAAAGCAACCGATCCGCCTGTATTTGGCATATCAAAGGTATCAATATTATCTTTAGGCAGTACTGTGATGCAATGTAGTGCACCTTTTAGTTTTCCAGATTGTTTAAAATAATCATCTAAGGCTTGTGCGTCTTTAAGTGCATTCGGATTGACTGTAATAATACTGTTTAACGTCGGTCCTTGTTTATCATATGCCGTAATGCGATCTAAATAGCTTTGTACCACCTGTACACAACTTGAGCCGTGACTCAAAATGGATTGATGTACATCTGAAATGGTTGCTTCAACAGGATTAAATTTAATTGGATCAACTTGCGGTTCGGTTGACGTTTGATTGTCTGAATCATTACAAGCAACAAGAAATACAGAAAGAGAAAGAGAAAGTAGTGTTTTGTTGAATATTTGCATTGAGAACGTCCAGTGAATGGAATATTGATCTCAGCAACTAAGCAAATTATATACCACCTTTCACATGAATGGTTTATGCATAATGTTAGATGTAATCTGAATATAATAATGACAAATAAATGTTTTTTTGTAAAAGTGAGTATTGTTTATCGGGATTTTATGGTGCAAGAATAATAGAATGTTTTTTTTAAATTTGATGTTGTTAAAATTATAAAGTCGTTAATATTTTCAATAAAAATGATGATTAATTTATAGTTTTTTTTTTGAAAAGAAAAAATGCACTCATTTGAGCATAAATAATAAAAAGGATAATTGTTTTTCTGATAGCAGTGTTGTATATCTTCTAGACGATATGATTAAGTCTAATTTCCATAAATATTTTTAAAAATTGATTGAAATTTTTAGGTAAAGTAATGATCCTTGAACTTGAACAAAAATATAAGCAACTCACAGAAGCTCAAAAAGAAATCTTTAAGGGCTATGGCTTACGTCAAATTAAACATTTTGTAGAATTCAGCCTGCCAAAGATTGAGGCTACATTGCCACAAGAAGGCAAGGTTCTCGGCATTAATGCAGAAGGTAAAGTTCAAGCGATAAATACTGCGACCAATCAAACCTATTTGTGGATTTCTGATCAACAATGGCAAGCAGCAAATACTGTTTCAAGCCATGTAGATATTAAAGAAGATTTTCAAGAGGTTTGGAAAATTTTCAATTTACAGAATCAAGATTTAATTGCATTGAGTCATGTGCATCGTGATTTCTTAGAAAGTAATCCAAACTGAAAATAAACAGTATTTGGGTATGTAAGTAAGCAGTTTTAAAGATCTCTAGAATTCAAGTTGTCGAATTTATGATTTCTTTTTATGATCCTGTTGAGAAATTTTATATAAACAATGCTGTGCTAATGGATGAGTCGCTTCAAGTTTGGGATGTGAAAATTCAGAAACACTTTGCATATTTAAGCGTTGCATGACCTTTTGCGAGGGGGTGTTTAATTCTGCAGTAAATGCGACAACGTGCTCAAGTGCTAATTGTTCAAAGGCAAAATTTAAACATTCATGTGCAGCCTCAGTTGCATAACCTTGATGCCAAAATTGTTTTGCCAATCTCCAACCGATTTCAACGCAAGGTGAAAAACTAAATTGAGTCGGTTGATCATGCAAACCTACAAAACCGATAAATTCCCCTGTTTTCTTTAATTCGACTGCCCAAAATCCCCAACCATTTTCATGAATAAGTGCCTGAAATTTTTCTGCTAAAGCATTACTTTCAGACTGGTTTAAACAGTTGGGAAAGTATTGCATGACTGTGGGGTCTGCATTGAGCTGATAAAAAGATTCAAAATCAGTATCTTTCCATTGTCTTAAAATTAATCGCTTTGTTTGTAAAGTGATTACTTGCTGGAATTGATTCATCATTTACCTATTCATTTTTTAAATAACACAGATGCAATAGTGTTATATTGTAGAACATTGGATCATATTGAGTTGCTTCAATAAAACAATTAAATGTATGGCATTGATTACAAAATAGTCTGATATTTATTCAGATGTACTATCCATGAGTGTAGCTATGGAGCCGTTTAGAAATGAATTGGAAGCAACATGAAAACAGTAAATTTATAAAAGTGGTTGATTTAATTATTTTGTTACAAGTTCAAGTCTATAAATTGACAAATTTAATCCATAAAGATACTCAGAAAATTACGACTCTGTCTAAATTGACAATTTAAATATAGATCAATGAATGGTTATTACGATGTTATTGATTGATTGGGAATTTATCTTCATTATTTAGAATATTTATACAGAATTTATACAAATAATGTTATTTATCAATATATAAATATTATCGAAATAGTATGCTTATGTGTCTAAGTCAAAATATATTAAAAAAAAGTGAACTGCACGTTCAAGCTTTTTTAAGACTTTTTATCGTTGTTTTGTGAATTGTGACTTGACCGAAATGCCAAACACATTGCAAGATAGGACACCTAAAAAATTAAAAAGAAAGGTTATTATTACTTTTCTTAACTTTTACTTTTGCTAAAACAGCCGAGGATTACATGAAGGCTCTTGTTGCTGTAAAACGTGTGGTTGATGCCAACGTTAAAGTTCGCGTTAAACCGGACAATAGTGGGGTAGACCTTACTAACGTTAAAATGTCGATTAACCCATTCGATGAAATCGCAGTAGAAGAAGCGGTTCGCTTAAAAGAAAAAGGAACTGTTTCAGAAATTATTGTGGTTTCTATTGGTGCTAAAGAAGCGCAAGAACAGATTCGTTCTGCTATGGCGCTTGGTGCAGACCGCGGTATCTTAGTTGAAGCTGATGACAGCCAACTGGGTGCTTTAGAAATTGCTAAAATCTTAAAAGGTGTTGTTGAACAAGAACAACCACAGCTTATCCTTTTAGGTAAACAAGCAATCGATGACGACTCTAACCAAGTTGGTCAAATGCTTGGCGCTTTACTTGGCGCAGGTCAAGGTACATTCGCTTCTGTAGTGACTGTAAATGGCGACAAAGTACAAGTGGCTCGTGAAGTAGATGGCGGTTTACAAACTGTCGAATTGAACACTCCTGCGATTATCACGACTGATTTACGTTTGAATGAGCCACGTTATGCTGCGCTTCCAAACATTATGAAAGCTCGTAAAAAACCGCTTGATACCAAGTCACCTGCAGATTATGGCGTTACGACAACTTCTAAACTTAAAACAGTTAAAGTTGAGCCACCTGCAGAGCGTAAAGCTGGCGTACAAGTGAAGTCTGTTGATGAATTAGTCGACAAACTAAAAAATGAAGCGAAAGTGATCTAATACAGAAGGGTAAAATCATGAGTATTTTAGTTATCGCTGAACACGACAATAAGACACTTAACGGTGCAACTTTAAACGTTGTTGCTGCGGCTCAAAAAATCGGTGGTGATATCACTGTATTAGTTGCAGGTTCTGGCGCTCAAGCCGTTGCTGACGCTGCTGCTAAAGTTGCTGGTGTTAGCAAAGTATTACTTGCTGATGATGCTGCGTATGCAAATCAATTGGCTGAAAATGTTGCTATTTTAGTTGCAGGTTTAGGTAAAGGTTTTACACATATTCTTGCGACATCTACAACAACAGGCAAAAACTTATTGCCACGTGCTGCAGCACTTTTAGATGCAAGCATGATCACAGATATTACTGCTGTTGAAGGTCCTAAAACTTTCAAACGTCCTATCTATGCAGGTAATGCAATTGCAACTGTTCAATCAGACGAAGCAATTGTAATTGCAACTGTACGTGGTACAGCATTTGATCCTGTTGCTGCTGAAGGCGGTTCTGCTGCAGTTGAAGCTGTCGCAACGACAGGTGATGCAGGGATTTCTAAGTTCATTTCTGAAGAAATCGTGAAATCTGAACGTCCAGAATTAACAGCTGCTCGTATCGTTGTATCTGGCGGTCGTGGTGTAGGTTCTGGTGAGAACTACCATAAAGTACTTGATCCACTTGCTGATAAGCTTGGTGCTGCTCAAGGTGCTTCACGTGCTGCGGTTGATGCTGGCTTCGTTCCAAACGATATGCAAGTTGGTCAAACAGGTAAAATTGTTGCGCCTGACCTATACATCGCTGTTGGTATTTCTGGTGCGATTCAGCATTTGGCTGGTATGAAAGAATCTAAAGTGATCGTTGCGATCAATAAAGATGAAGAAGCGCCAATTAATGCAGTAGCTGACTACTGGTTAGTGGGTGATTTGAATACGGTTATTCCAGAATTAGTGTCTAAATTGTAACTTCTAAATTTGATTAGAAATAACAGTTCTGATATTACTGTTTCGAAAAACGCTCCTTATATAGGAGCGTTTTTTATGCAAACTGTGTTATAGATAAATCATGTTGATAAATAAAATGATGAAGAAATAAAATGAAATGTCAAAAATGCCATGCAGAAAATATTAGTGAAGCAGTGAAATGTGGTATGTGCGGCATTCGTTTAAAGCACTTTAGAATACTGAATGGTTTCACGGGAAGCCAACAGGTTGAATCTTCTGTACGGCGTGGTAATCCTCCAAAGCAACCGAATAAACAAGTTCAACGCGCTCAAGAAAATAACCTAAACCAAGTTCCTCGTTCAGTCACAGAAATAATCATGGATCAAAATATTTCGCTTGAAAATAAAGCAAAAATTGTATTAGATTCATGGAAAAATAGCGCATCTTCAGAAAACACTCCAGATCAATCTAAAAAGAAAAATGGTAAATGGTTGTGGATGATTGCGGCAATTTTTATATTTGCTGCACCGATTATTGATGTAGTCACGAGAGTCATCATTCCAGAAATACAGTACCAAGTTCGTGAACACTTAAGAATTGTACGTGAAACAGATGCTGAAACATCACAAACAGCCGAAGCAGCTACAGCTGTAATATCAAATGTATATCAAGCACGGTATTTTGAAATGCTCGGTTATCAAGAGCGTTTAGCAGGTTATTATCAGTCAAAACATGCGTATGCAACGAGCCTAAAAGACATAGAAAAATTTGAAAAAACTCAATTTAGCGATTTTATTTTTGATGAAATTGAAATAACTAAAGATGGAGCCTTAGTGGGTAAATTTAAAGATTCGCCTACAAGTAAAATTTATATGATGCCTGTGATTGAAAGAAATGAAATTACGAATTGGGATTGCTATCGAATCAATATAGATGATGATCTCATGAGTGAATGCCAACTCCTTGAAAGTGATCCATTTGTATAGAATTGAAAGAATAACAATAGATGATTAAAAGCTATATCTAATTTAAAGCTGCATGTTTTGAAAATTAATCTGTAGTAAAAATGGCGTAGCTTAAACTGATCATTTCTAGATTTTTTATCTTCTTATTGTACATTTTGATAATATTTATATCGTCTTTTAATACTCAACTTCGGGTGAGTGAAAATACTCCTCAGTCACTTTGCTGATAATAATAATTTACGCTGTTACTATTTTTGAGCATTTTTTAATGTTTTATCTACCTTTTTATTATTGATGAAATGTGAGATTTTGCCAATAAATCGTGAGTATTTAACTTTTTTAAAACTTATTTTTTACAGGTTGTTTAGTTAAATTAAACAAAATTAATATTTCAGTAAATTGCTTGAGGTTTCTTGCTCAGGTTTTGTGGGATTTTTTAAAATAAAAAATGTAATATTGTGTTAAAATTAAGCTTGCTTTAATAATCATGTATTCTGGAATATTTTAATGATTGTATCCAATAGGCCAACAAGTCCTACAATGATACTTGTTGGTTTATGTCTCTTTTTCCCTTTCCTAGCTGATCTACACACACCATTAGTTCACGGTATTGCAGTAAAGTATATAGAAAATATTCAAGCAATTTTACTACTCTTGGTTGCAATCTTTAGTTTTTTATATATCCGTCCTGACCGATGTTCAGATGGAAAGAAGCAATTTTGGCTCTGGGCAATCTTTTGGTGGGTTCTACTTTTCGGGCGCAGTACCAGTTGGGGGCGAGATTATTTCCCAGAAGTTCCCAAAGTATATTTCCGTACGTTGTCAGTTGTTTTCATTGCACCAGTCGTTGTAATGCTATTTTCATCGGCATTGCGTCAAGAAATTGTCAATAAATTTAAAACAGTTCAATTCCCAATGTGGAGTTTTGCATTGGCGGTGATTGCCTTACTCATTGCCGATTCAATAGAACATAGTCGTATGATTTTACCTGTGTTTTTACATGACATTGCATATAAAGACTTTATGGAAGAAATGTATGAGTTTCCCGTGATTTGGGGATTATTCGAAGTCACTTTCCTGTTAATGAAGCAAGAAAAAGAAGAGATGAAGTCTGAAAATCAAGCTCTGCAGTCAAATGAAACTGTTGATCAAGAAGAATATTCAGCGTGTAATAATGTGCATTGATATGCTGTAATTTTTAAAGAATTTTCGCCTCCAATTGTGGAGGCTTTTTTTGTATTAAAAAATCTTGATTTTGATTGAATTTAGTACAAATAATCATGATTATAGTCAGGATTGATTGGCACCTTTTACAATGCTTTTATGCTATAGTGTTCGACTGTATTTTTGTATTTTAGCCCAGTCATTTTGGGTTAATTTTTTGCAAGATTGATTATATAAATGAGCAGCAGCTGTTCGCGCTGTTTGTAATAAGGAGTATGCATGAGCGTATCGGAAATTAGACCGATTGCCATTGAGGATGAACTAAAAAGCTCATATCTCGATTATGCCATGAGTGTGATTGTATCTCGTGCATTACCAGACGTGAGAGATGGCTTAAAACCCGTTCATCGTCGTGTGCTATTCGCTATGCACGTATTAGGCAATGACTACAATAAAGCTTACAAAAAGTCTGCCCGTGTGGTTGGTGATGTAATCGGTAAATATCACCCACACGGTGATTCTGCTGTTTATGAAACCATTGTTCGTATGGCGCAAGATTTTAGCTTACGTTATCAATTGGTCGATGGTCAGGGTAACTTCGGTTCTGTCGATGGCGACAGTGCTGCGGCAATGCGTTATACCGAAGTCCGTATGCGTAAGTTGACCCATGAAATTTTGGCTGACTTAGAAAAAGATACCGTAGAGTGGGAAGATAACTACGATGGCTCGGAGCGGATTCCGCACGTCATGCCGACACGTATTCCTAACTTACTGATTAATGGTGTAACTGGTATTGCTGTAGGTATGGCAACCAATATGGCACCGCATAATATCACTGAAGTTGTAAATGCTTGCTTGGCATATGCCAATAACCCCAATATCAGCATTGAAGGGTTGATGGAGCATATTTCTGGTCCAGATTTTCCTACAGGCGGTATTATTTATGGTAAATCAGGAATTGTAGATGCTTACCGTACGGGTAAGGGGCGTTTACATATTCGTGGTAAGTATCACTTCGAAGAAGATCCGAAGAATGGTCGTATTACCATCGTATTTACGGAAATTCCGTATCAAGTCAATAAAGCCAGAACCATTGAGCGTATTGCTGAATTGGTTAAAGAGAAAAAACTTGAAGGTATTTCAGAACTGCGTGATGAGTCTGATAAAGACGGGATGCGTATTGCAATTGACTTAAAGCGTGGTGAAAACGCTGAAGTGATTGTGAATAATTTGTTCCAAAATACGCAACTTGAAAATTCATTTAGTATCAATATGGTTTGCCTAGATAATGGTCAGCCTAAATTGATGAATTTGAAAGATATTATTGCTGCATTTATTCGTCATCGTCAAGAAGTTGTAACACGTCGTACGATGTACGAATTACGCAAAGCGCGTGAACGTGGTCATATTTTAGAAGGTTTAACGGTTGCATTAGCGAATATTGATGCGATTATTGAGACGATTAAAACTTCTGCAAATCCTGCTGAAGCACGTGAGCGTTTACATGCAGGCGAATGGGCTGCGGGTGGCGTAGTTGCTTTGTTGGAAAAAGCAGGTTCAGTTTCGGTACGTCCAGAAATTATTGATGGCGAAGATTTATCTAAACCATATGGTTTTGATGGTGGTATTTACCGTCTTTCACCTACGCAAGTGGCGGCAATTTTAGAATTACGTTTACATCGTTTAACTGGTCTTGAACAAGATAAGTTACATGCTGAATATTCTGAAATTTTAGGTCAAATTACTGAATTAACTGCAATTTTAAATGACTTTAATTTGCTAATGAATGTCATTAAAGAAGAATTAGCATTAATTTTACAGCAATATGGTGATGGTCGTAAAACTTCAATTGTTGAATCTCGTATCGATTTCTCTCGTGAAGATTTAATCCCAGAAGAGCAAATGGTATTAACCGTTTCTAAAACAGGTTATGCGAAAACTCAACCATTGTCTGACTATGCGGCACAACGCCGTGGTGGACGTGGTAAGTCTGCAACATCGATGAAAGAAGATGATTATATTCAACATTTAATTGTGACTTCTAACCATGCGACGGTGTTGTGCTTTACCAATGTAGGTAAAGTGTACCGCTTGAAAGTATATGAAGTACCACAAGCTTCTCGTGGTGCGAAAGGTCGCCCGATGGTGAACTTGTTACCATTGGATGCAGATGAAACGATTACAGCAATTTTACCTGTAATAGATGCACCGAAGAAATTTAAAGATCGTTTGGTGACTTTCAAAGAATTTGTTAAAGCCAATGCTGTAAAACTTCAACAAAATGAAGTGATCAGTGCGCATTATGTTGAACTTGAAGCGGCTCTAGCAGAGCTTGAAGATGGTGCCGATGATATTTCTGATGTATTGCGTAAGCAATTGAAAGAATTAGGTGTAGAGCTTTCTACTACTGATTTAGATGATGAAATTATTAATGATTTTGCACAACAAGTTGAAAGTGTTCGTAAAAACTTCTATGTATTTATGGCAACAGCTTCTGGTACGGTAAAACGTGTTGAATTAGAACAGTTTGGTAATGTTCGTTCGAACGGCTTACGTGCAATTGAATTGAAAGAAGAAGATACCTTAATTGGTGTTGCAATTACCGATGGCGAACAGCAAATTATGTTGTTCTCAAATGAAGGTAAAGCAATTCGCTTCTCTGAAACCGATGCTCGTGTCATGGGGCGTACTGCGAAGGGTGTTCGTGGTATGCGTGTAACACTCGCTGCTGCACAAGTAGATGAAGAAACAGAAGTTGATGTAGAGTCTGATGATGAAGATTCTGCTGACTTAAATGTAGTTACTCGTATTGTTTCTTTGGTTGTTGTACCTGAAACAGGTGAAGTACTGTGTGCATCTGCAAATGGTTATGGTAAACGTACACCTGTAGGCGACTTCCCAACCAAGAAACGTGGTGGTAAGGGTGTCATTGCAATTAAGACCTCTGAACGTAATGGTGAATTGGTCGGTGCTGTTGCAATTGATGTTACTAAAGAAGTGATGTTGATTTCTGATGGTGGTACTTTAGTTCGTACTCGTGCTTCTGAAATTGCTCAAACAGGTCGTAATGCTCAAGGCGTTCGTTTAATCCGTTTAGGAAATGATGAGGTCTTGGTGGGTGTTGTTGCTGTTGATGCTGTAGAAGAAGATGAAATTTTAGATTTACCAGAAGTGATTGATGGTGAAGTGCTAGAAACGCCTGAAGATTTAATTGATTCAGAACAATTGGTTGAAGATGAAACGATTATGGATGAAGGTAATACTGAATCCGATGGTAGTGAATCTGACCAATAATTTTGAGTGAGAAAAAAAGGGCGCTTAGGCGTCCTTTTTTGTTATTTCAATAATCGTGTAAATTCCAAAAAATTTAATAAAATATAATCAGCTTAAATAATATTGAAAATAAAAATGTATATATATTATTATTTTGTATAGTGAAAATAAATTTTTTAGTGATTTATATAGATCGAAAAGTCATTTGCTTGTTTATTATGGAGAGCCTATCTTTCGAAGGCGTGGATATAGCGAACAGTATGATCAATAGTTATTTTTAGTAGGATAAATGGATAAAACCATATTATTAAGAGTATTAAATAACAGAATATGGTCAATGAAAAATGAGTCAATATTCGTTTAAAAGTGGCGAATAATTGTATTTTTTGTCTATCTAAAATTTGAGTTTTGATTAAGGTTTTAGTGAATGTTGTTGAATAAGTAATTGTTTATTAATTAATTTTTAATTAAAATAAATCTGATCAAAATATTTTTTATTATTAGAATATTGAAACACCCTAAACTGAATTTACTTTAAACCAGTTTAGGGTTGTTCTTTGCAATGAAATAATGTATCTATTATTGTATATAAAATAATAATTAAAAGAATACTATCAATAAGATTACGCCCAGAACTACACGATACCAAGCAAATACTCTTAACGTATGTTTTTCGACGAATTTTACTAAGGCTTTGACCACAAGTAATGCTGCGATAAATGCCGCAACAAAACCGACTGCGATATTAATCATATTATCTGAAGTTAAAACATCGGCATTACGAATCAAGTCATAGGTTGCGGCACCTAGCATGGTTGGCATAGCAAGGAAGAAGGAAAACTCAGTTGCCGCTTTACGTGATAAGCCTGCCAACATACCACCGATAATAGTTGCACCTGAACGTGATGTACCTGGAATCATTGCAACGCATTGTGCAAAGCCAACAATAATGGCTTGCTTAATTGTAATATCTGTAGCTTCAATGGTTTTAGGTTCAAATTTTCTTGCTTCAACAGCAAAAATAATTAAACCACCAATAATTAAAGCACATGCTACGACAATCGGGCTAAATAGTACTTGTTTAATAAAATCAACGGCTAAAATACCAATTACGACTGCTGGAATGAATGCAAGTAAGACATTGATCGCAAAGCGCCGTGCATATACATCCCCAGAGAAAAAGCCTTTGACGAGATCAATAATTTTTAATCGATAGAGCCAACAAACGGCTAAAATTGCGCCAAGTTGAATAACAACTTCAAAAACGCGTCCACCATCTGAATGAAAATCGATTAAATGGCCAAATAGAATTAAATGTCCAGTACTTGAAATGGGTAAAAATTCGGTTAATCCTTCGATTAGACCTAAAAAGAGGGCTTTAAGCAGCTCAATATTTTGCATAGATAAAAAACTTAACGTTTATAAAAATTTTAATCTTTTTAATGCATTTCGATGAATTTATAAATGAATAAAGACAAATTTTTACGAAATTTTTACGCGACAGACTTTTTAGTGAATAGAGAGTTTACGTACTTTTTTCTCATACTTAGCAATGGAATATCCCCGTTTTAGGATGAAAAAGATGAGTGCTACATTCATAGCGCATCAGTACATACAGCATTCAAAAATATGTTTGCTGAAAAAACATACAAAATATAAATGTCGCAATATTCACATTTCAATTTCCTACCATTCAAAATTGGAGGGAGTGTCATGCTAGAACTCATTTTACTTTTAGCCATAGTGACCATTTTGGCGTATCCATTGGGTAAATATCTTGCTGCGATTATGCAAAATGGCGAGATGAAGATAGATCCTTTATTCAATTGGATCGAAAAACCGATTTATGCAGTATTAGGAACGAACGCCAAAAAGGGCATGAGCGTAAAAACATATTCGCTCAGTTTTGTTGTGAGTTGTTTTGTCATTGGCTTGGTGACTTGGGTGCTGTTTATGATCCAAGCGAGTTTACCGTTGAATCCTAATCATGCACCGAATATGTCGTGGGATTTGGCATTGCATACCATGATTTCATTTTTGACTAATACCAATCAGCAGCATTATTCAGGGCAAGCGCAGCTGTCTTATTTATCTCAAATGGTAGGGGTCGTTGGTTTACAGATCATTACCCCAATGATGGGTTTGGCAATGGTTGTCGCAACGGTTCGAGCATTGTTTTATAAACATTCAAATGCAGTGACGGATGCAGACCAGCAAACAAGTTTCAATTCTAAAGTAAATAAAATTAATGTCGGGAATTATTGGGCAGATGTGATTCGTCCTACTTTCCGCTTTCTTATTCCTCTTTGTATGATTTGGTCGTTATTACTGAACAGTCAGGGTGTTCCTTCGACTTTTCAAGGTGGGCCTGAAGTTCAGGTGATTGATCAATTTAGTGAATTGAAAATGCAGAAAATACCATTAGGGCCTGTTGCGCCAATGGTTGCAATCAAACAGTTGGGTAGTAATGGTGGTGGCTGGTATGGGCCAAACAGTAGTGTACCATTGGAAAATCCAACACCTTTTTCAAACTTTTTGGAAATGATTGCGATTCTACTTATTCCAATTTCGGTTATTTTCATGTTGGGATTTTTTACCCGACGTGCAAAATTTGCAGGTTTTGTTTTCGGTACAATGTTGTTGATGTCAGTTGTTTCTGCATCAAGTGCGATATGGTCTGAAAGTCTTTCGGCAGCTTCTCATCAACTGACGGTCATGGAAGGTAAGGAAATGCGCTTTGGTGAGACATCATCTGCGCTTTGGTCTGCTGTTACCACTCAGGTAAATAATGGTTCGGTAGACATGATGCATGATTCATCTGCACCGTTAACAGGATTAGTCCAAATTTCCAACATGCTCATCAATGCAATTTGGGGAGGTATCGGTTGTGGTTTACAGCAATTCATTATCTATCTGTTTTTAGCTGTATTTATTGCAGGGTTAATGACAGGCCGTACTCCAGAATTATTTGGGCGAAAAATTGAAGCAGGCGAAATTAAATTACTTGCCGTTGTGATTTTAATTCAGCCCATTACGATATTGAGTTTAACCTCTATAGCGCTCTTTTTCTCAGAACTGACAGGGAGTAGTAATCCGCATTATCACGCCATTTCCCAAGTGCTGTATGAATATGTTTCGGCATTTGCCAACAATGGTTCTGGGTTTGAAGGCTTGGCAGACAATACGATTTGGTGGAATGTCACCTGTAGTCTTGCATTGTTATTAGGACGTTTCCCGACATTAATTGTTCCTTTAATGATTGCAGCACGTTTAGCAGCAAAACGTCAGGCACCTGAAAGCAATGGTAGTTTAAAAGTTGAAACACCGACCTTTGCACTGACGTTAATTGCAATTGTGGTGATGTTGACTTTATTACAATTCATGCCTGTCCTTGTTTTAGGACCGATTGCTGATCATCTGTTATTGGTTCAAGGTTAATGAGGGTGAATAAAATGAATCATTCAAAACAAGCTGTTCAAACAAAAAAAGTGTCTGAAAATAGCCATGCTGCTAACAACAGTACGACATCAACATTATTTCAAAGCGAAGCGTGGAAAAATGCCTTTCTTAAACTATTGCCGCAACATGCAATAAGAAATCCTGTAATGGCAATTGTTTGGCTTGGTACGATCATTACTTTCGTGAGTACCATATTAGGCAAAGCGAGTTTGTTGTTTGGCCTCATGGTGACATTTATTTTATTTGTCACAGTGCTATTCGCCAATTATGCAGAAGCGATTGCAGAAGCCAAAGGTCGTGGTCAGGCATCATCATTAAGACAGGCTCGACAAAATTTAACGGCACGCCGTATTGATTCAATAAATGATTTAGATGGCGTACAAATTGCTGCCACTTTATTAAAAATGAATGATTTGATTGAAGTACGTGCAGGGGAAATGATCCCTGCCGATGGTGAAATCGTTCAGGGCTTCGCCACGATTAATGAAGCGGCGGTTACAGGTGAATCTGCACCTGTATTGCGTGAAGCAGGTACAGATAAATCTGGTGTGATTGGTGGTACGAAGGTTTTAACAGATCGAATTGTTGTGCAAGTGACTGCGGAATCGGGTAATAGCTTTTTAGATCGTATGATTGCATTGGTTGAGGGTTCAAACCGTCAGAAAACGCCCAATGAAATTGCTTTGGGTATATTACTCACAGTAATGACCGTAACTTTCATTGTCGTCGTAGTTAGCTTGCCATTTATTGGGCATTTCTTAAAGATAGAAATCAATCCAATTTTATTGGTAGCGCTGTTGGTGTGTTTGATTCCAACCACGATTGGTGGCTTGTTGCCTGCGATTGGTATTGCGGGAATGAACCGTGCTTTAAAAGCCAATGTGATTGCTAAATCGGGTAAGGCGGTTGAAGTTGCAGGGGATATCGATGTTCTATTGTTAGATAAAACAGGAACGATTACCTACGGTGACCGTCAAGCAACAGCATTCTATCCACTAACAGGTGTGACGGAATCTGAGCTGCGCCAAGCTGCTGTATTAACGTCACTTGCAGACCCAACACCTGAGGGTAAATCTGTTGTGGCATTGGCAAAAGAGCAGGGTGAAAAGGTCACTGAACCTGAACATGCAGAATTTATTGCTTTCAGTGCATCAACACGAATTTCGGGAATCAACCTTGCCGATGGTCATCAAATTCGCAAAGGTGCATCGGATGCGATACTGAAATTTGCGTCACAAAATATTGAAAATCTGAGTGAACTTAAAACCCGAGTGGAACAAGTTGCTTCTAAAGGAGCAACACCTTTGGTTGTTGCGAAAGACCAAAATATTTTGGGTGTGATTGAACTTTCAGATGTCATTAAGCAAGGTATTAAAGAAAAGTTTGCCCGTTTACGTGAGATGGGGATTAAAACAGTCATGGTGACTGGTGATAACCCACTCACTGCGGCAGCAATTGCTGCTGAGGCTGGTGTCGATGATTATATTGCAGAAGCGAAGCCTGAAGATAAACTCGCCTGCATTCGTGATGAACAGAATAAAGGTCACTTAGTTGCCATGGTTGGTGATGGTACCAATGACGCACCTGCATTGGCACAGGCGGATATAGGTTTAGCCATGAATTCCGGAACACAAGCTGCGAAAGAAGCAGGCAATATGGTAGATTTGGATTCAGATCCAACCAAATTATTAGCTGTTGTTGAAATTGGTAAACAACAGTTGATTACACGTGGTGCATTAACCACTTTCTCATTAGCAAATGATGTGTCTAAGTATTTTGCAATTTTACCTGCGTTATTTGTTGCAGCCATTCCGCAAATGAGTGTACTGAATGTGATGCAATTGGGGAGTTCTGAAAGTGCGATCCTGTCCGCATTAATCTTCAATGCCATCATTATTCCACTGCTTATTCCGATTGCTTTACGTGGTGTGAAATTTAAACCATCAACATCGACACAATTGTTACGTCGCAATATGCTGATTTACGGTGTTGGTGGCGTGATATTGCCTTTTATCGCCATTAAAGTGATTGATCTGATGATCAACCCACTGTTGGCTCTGTAGCATTATTGCCGATTATAAATTGAAGACCATAAATTAAAGGTTAGGAAAATGAATATTGAAAATAATCCATTAAAAGATCATCAATTGATTGATTCATCAATAGGTGAGTTAGCACGTGGCTCTATTGGGTTAACAGTTATTGCACTCGGATTATGTGGTTTTGTATATAGTGCAGCGGCAACAGGATTGGGGCAAGTGCTCTTTCCTAACCAAGCCAATGGCAGTATGATCATTGAGAATGATCGAGTTTTAGGTTCAAGTTTGGTTGCACAACCATTTGTTCAAACACAATATTTTCATCCAAGACCATCGGCTTCAAAATATGATCCTATGGCAATGGCAGGGAGTAATATGGCGCGAACCAATCCTGAGTTAAATAAAATTGTCGATGAGCGTTTAAATCATATTGCTGCACAAGAGCAGGTTGAAAAATCGAGAATTCCTGCGGATTTAGTCACTGCTTCTGGGAGTGGTATTGACCCTGAAATAAGTGTTCAATCTGCTATGATTCAAGTGAAACGTATTGCAAATGCAAGGCATTTATCTGAACCAATCGTGATGAAACTGGTGCAAGAATATACCATTCAACCAAGTTTTGGGTTGCTTGGAAAAGCAAGGGTGAATGTACTTGAATTAAATCTGGCGTTGGATCGGATAGGAAAGTGATCAAAAAATCTTAGAAAAAAGATTGAAAGGTCTTTCTCCATTAAGGAGATGAAGAAGGTGGGGGATTTGTTAATAAAATCCTCGTCCTCCTTTTCTTTTTTAATGAGAAGGAGCCTATAATGGAAAATTAAGCATTGATAAACATGACTTATGAAAGTTGTCCAATATTGATTAAAAAAGATGCTAAAGCAGACGGATTATGACTGATCATAGAAACAATAAAGCAAATGCATTATTACAACAAAATCAACGCTATCAATCAGGTCGATTGACGATTTTTCTTGGTGCTGCACCCGGTGTAGGAAAAACCTTTGCCATGTTGGTTCGTGCCCATGATCTGGCGTTACAAGGCGCAGATATCATTATTGGTTATGTAGAAACACATGGACGAATTGAAACTGCGAACTTGATTGCAGGACTAAGCATTATTCCTCGGAAAAAAATTGAATATCAAGGGCTCCATCTGGAAGAAATGGATTTGGATGCCATTCTAGAGAAAAAACCCAAAATTGTATTGGTGGATGAATTTGCACATACCAATATGCCGGGAAGCCGTCATGAAAAGCGTTGGCAAGATATCAATGAATTACTCGATGCAGGTATTGATGTTTTTACTACGATGAATATTCAGCATTTAGAAAGTCTGAATGACGTGGTTTTTCAAATTACTGGGATTCGTGTCAATGAAACTGTACCTGATCGGGTCTTTGAAAGAATCCGTGATATTCGTTTGATTGATTTACCTGTGAATGAGTTGTTGGAGCGTCTGAATCAGGGGAAAGTGTATGTTCCTGAATTGGCGGAACAAGCATTGCAACGATTTTTTAATCACTCCAATCTTACTGCTTTACGTGAATTGGCAATGCAAACCGTTGCGAGTCATGTCGATGCCAATGTACGGGAAAATTTTGCGATTCAAGGGCTTTCTCCAATTCCATTAAAAAACCATGTTTTAATTATGGTGGATGGAAATGGGCATTCTGAAGCTTTAGTTCGTACAGGCTGTCGCATTGCAGAAAATCGTTTAGCGAATTGGACCGTGGTTGCTTTTTTGAATGATTCACAAATTACAGACAAGCAGGAGAATTCACAAAGTCGGGAAATTGAACGTGCTTTAAATTTGGCGCGTCAATTGGGCGGAATGACTGAGAAATTATACGGAAAGCAACATGCAAAAACGCTTTTTGATTATGTCATGAGTCGGGGAATTTCAACATTGGTTGTGTCGCAATATGAGCGCAATCCGTATTCACTGGGTATATTTTCAGGACAAGAATTTCTCAATCAACTTTTAAAACTTCGTCCCAGTTTTGAGTTAAGTATTGTTCCTATTCTGACCAAAGAAAATCATTCATCTATTTTTTCTCATACAGGTCAATGGCTCACATTACGAGAAACATGTTATGTATTGGGCACGACCATTTTCAGTGTCATCATTGCGAGTCTGGCAGATGAATTTTTGGGAATTGATGATTTATCTGTCATTTTTATTACCGCCGTGGTTTTTGTAGCATCTAAAACACGGATGCTTGCCGCATTTTTTTCAGCAATTTTATTTTTTCTCGCTTATAACTTTTTCTTTATTTCTCCAAAGTTTACTTTGCAAATTTCAGCGCATCAAGGTGTGATCACTGTCGTTGCATTCTTTGCTGCAGCACTAATAGCCAGTCGTCTTGCTTCACGTTTAAGAGAGCAAGTGACGGCATTGAAAGCTGCCAATAGTTATAATAGTGTGATGCAGGATTTAGGGCAGAAATTGTCGGTTGCTATAGATTTAAATCAAGTACAAGAAATAGCGATAGCCAGCTTGAGGAAAAATTTAAAAGCAGAGGTTTTACTGTATTTTCCAGAACCTTCTAATCAAGCAGAAGCTTTGCAACAACTCAATGAAAAAGAAAGAATATCCGCACAATGGTCTTATAAAAATTTTCAACCATCAGGTCGTTTTACTCAGACATTAACAGAAAATGATTGGTGGTTTGTGCCTTTATTGGCATCCAAACAATGCTTAGGTGTTATTGGCGTTAAATTTCCATCACAACAATCATCATTTCATATTGAACAAAAACAATTAGCAGAAACCATGATTGAGTATATTGCACAAGCGATTTCACGTACTCAATTAAGTAAAGCGTTAGAAATTGCCAATGTGAACTCAGAAACTGAAAAACTCCGCTCAGCACTACTTTCATCCGTTTCACATGATTTACGTTCACCACTTGCGTCAATTATTGGAGCAGCGGAGACGTTGAGTAATTATCGTCATTCAATGAATGAAGCGGATCAGGACAGTTTGTTGGAAGCGATTCACTTAGAAGGCGAGCGGTTAGATCGTTATATTCAAAATTTATTGGATATGACACGTTTAGGTCATGAAGGTTTAAGTCTTAAACGAGATTGGATTGGTTTGGATGAATTGGTGGGTTCTGCGGTTCGCCGTTTAAAACGTTATATGCCTCAGGCAATGATTGATGTACATTTACCACAGGAATCACTCAGTTTATTTGTACATGCAGCGTTGATTGAACAGGCAATATTTAATGTTTTAGAAAATGCCACCAAGTTTTCACCTGAAAATAAAGCGGTGATTATTGATGTCGTACAAATGAATGATAATGAAATTGAAGTTGCGATCAGTGACCAAGGACAGGGTATTCCAAAAGATGAGCGTGAACAGATTTTCGATATGTTTTATACCATGCAAAGAGGTGATCGTGGACAGTCTGGTACTGGTTTGGGACTGACCATTGTTAAAGCAATTATTGGGGCACATATGGGACAAATTTCTGCATCATCAGCCAAGAATAATATCGGGACATGTATCCGTATATTGCTTCCGATTCAACCTGCGTAATCGTTCATTGTTTTAAGGAGTCATGATGTCTGAACAAAATGTATCAGCAAGTTCTATGACTAATGTGCTGATCATCGACGATGAAACACAGATCCGTAAGTTTTTGGATATTGCTTTAAGAGCGCAAGGCTATAAGACTTTATTGGCTGAAAATGGTCAAAAAGGCTTAGAACTTTTGGCTTTGCAGGGTGCAGACTTGGTTATTTTAGATTTAGGATTACCCGATTTAGATGGTTTTGAAGTTCTATCTGAGCTTCGTGCTTGGTCGCATGTGCCTGTGATTGTGTTATCTGTTCGTTCCGATGATATTGAAAAAGTGAAACTTTTAGATGCGGGAGCGAATGATTATGTCACTAAACCGTTTAGTGTGCAGGAACTTATGGCAAGAATACGGGTGCTTTTACGGCAGTTTCAAAATGCAGTCATAGAGTCGGTTATTTTTGATGATGGTAGTTTAAAAATAGATTTTTCACAAAGACAAGTATTCTTAAATCAACAACTTGTTTCGCTTACACGAAAAGAATATCAGTTACTGAATTTACTTGCACAACACAAAGGTCAATTGATTACCCAACCGCAGATTTTGAAAGATTTATGGGGACCATCGCATCAGGAAGATACGCATTATTTGCGCATATTAGTGGCAAAATTACGTGCGAAGTTAAATGATAATGCAGTTCAACCTAAATATATTGTGACTGAACCTGGCGTTGGATTACGTTTTTTAGGCTAAGTCTAATCACTCAAAAAGCCCATGATTTATATTTGTTCATGGGCTTTGTATTGAATTATTCAGTAGCATCATCTTCAGCAGTTTTGGCTTTTTCTGCCCAAAAGTCAGCTTTCTCTTCATCAATATCAACACCTAGTCCATTTTCATAAATACAGACTAAATCACGCATTGCTTGCACTTCACCTAATTCAGCCGATTGGATGACCATTTCTACAGATTTTGCGACATCTTTTTCCACAACATCCCCACGGCGGAAGAAATTAGCCAATTCGAAAATTGCAGCAGGGTGTTTAAGGTTTGCTGCCTGTTCTAACCAACGATGCGCATGTTCCAAATACGTTTTTGCTTCTTCAGGATCTTCTTCTAGCATGTCTTTGGCATATACAGCGTATCCTTCACCTAACCAATACATGGCTTCGACATGTCCCAATTGTGCAGCTTTTAATGCCCATTCTTCAGCAAGTTGATTATTATCTTCATCCTCACTTTGCATGTAAGTTTCAGCAAGTTCAAATTGTGCATCTGGATTACCCATTGCAGCAAGATTTAACAATTCTGAAGAGATGGATAAAGGCTTAGACATAGACATTCCGCTAGATAAATTAATCTTAAAAAATAAGCCAATCTGTAGATTGGCTTTTCTATTATAGCTTAATTTCGGGCACTGCATTTATTTCATATAATTTGAGCTATTTTAAATAAAATAAATGATTCCACTCAATAATGTGATTGCAATACATACACATGTGATTGGCTGAATACGTGTTGGAAAATAACTTAAACACAATCCGACAAATAAAGCAGAGAAGGCCAGCGCACCGACCCAATAACTGACCATATTGCTGATCTTTCCAACCATTAAACAAATCATCAATGAAATGATCAGTAAGCTCCATCCTGCAATCGTTGCAAGGTGTGTTTGTTTTACATCTAATGGACGATTAAAAATCTGCTTTTGATGTTTAGACATCGAACAGGCAATCGCAAAAAAAGCCAAACAAGTTAGAGACCAAATCAAGATAAAAAATATCATGCTTCAATTTCCTTATTTGCTGTATTCATGACTCTTTTATTCTTTTTAGGGCTCAAACCTTGGTGCTTTTTAACTTTATAAAAGGAGAAGAAGCAAAGCAGTGCTAAAACCCATGCCATCAAATCAAATGAAGCAATCATCCATTGACCATTGGCGATACTGTTCCAAAGCGCTTGTCCACCCGTCATAAAATTCACAATAGGTAATAAGGTATAAGCAACAGTTGCGACCAAGAGAAGTTCTAACCAAGCTTGGCGATGTGGGCGCAGCCATGCGTAAATAAAACTGATCAACCATATGATAAAAAAGACACGGATTTCCCAGTTTAAACGCATTTCCAAATCTGCAGGAATTAAGCGGTTGGCATAAAAATAGGCGGCGCATGCGATCGGTAAACCAATAATCGCAGTAATATTGGTGACTTCAACAAGACGATAACCAAATGATTTATAGCCTTGTTTTTGCTGTTGTGGAGCGCGTTTAACACACCATAAAATTAAGCCAGTAGCGACCATGAGTGTGCCCATGATACCAGAGAAGAACAGTAACCAACGTATTGCCAAATCTACACCACGGGCTTCATGTAGCACGGTGACCACATTATAAATCCCCATTGGAATAGATGGATTATTGAATGTATTAGCTTGGTCATTGATTGCTTGACCTGTTACGCCATCAAACTTCAGACTCGAATATGAGCCACGTTTTACAACACTGTCGGTATACAAAGCTCGCAGTTCAATGGTTGCATTGGACGTATTGGGTGCAAGGATTTGAATTGAAGCAATAGGATTATCTTTCCACTCAGATTGAACAGCAGCGATGATTGGTTTTAAGTCTGTTAATGGTGCAGGGTGGCTCTGCTTTTGTTCGTGTTTACCACGTCTTTCACCACGTGGTCGCTCACTATTTTCACGTGATTGCTGACGTTCAGCTTTTTCACCTATTGCATTATCTTTGGGTATATTCGATTCTTGATTTGCTGTTTTTTGCGTAGTAGCTTGTCTAGCTGTACTTTGTTGCGTAGTTCCACCTCGTTGATCTTGTAAAAACTGCTGACGACTTTCATAGACTTGGTTAATTCCCCAAGGCATCAGTGTAAACATGAGCAATAACAAACCACTAAAAGTAATTATGATATGAAAGGGCAGTGCAAAAACCGCAGTTGCATTATGTGCATCTAACCACGAACGCTGCCCTTTTCCTGAACGAAATGTAAAGAAATCTTTAAAAATTTTTTTATGGGTAATAATACCGCTTATGATTGCAACGAGCATCAACATGGTTGCTAAGCCAACAATCCAACGTGCCCAAATACGATCTAATCCATACAATTCAAAATGGAAACGATACAAGAAGCCACCACCACGGGTTTCTCGCGCTTCAATCACTTGTCCAGTCGCACTATCAATCGTAATTCGTTCACCACCACGCCGTGCTTGAAGGTCTTCACCTTGCTTACGAATATTAAGTTCAGTGGTGGTCTGTCTTGAATTTGGCAGTTGAATCATCCAGCTACCCGCATCTGGATAATGTTTTTGTAAATAATCCAATGCAACTTGAGTTTGTTCGATTTGAGAATGACTCGGAACGGATTGATGTGTTTCAGGTTTCATCCAAACCGATATTTCAGATTGGAAAAAACTTAACGTTCCTGTGAGAAAAATTGCATAGAGTAACCAACCGAGAACTAGACTTGCCCATGTGTGCAACCATGACATGGATTGGCGAGGACCTTCGACTTTTGCATCAACGCGCATCTTAGTTCCCCATTGCTTTATAAATAATCAACAAAATGACACTCGGAATGAGGATTCCTAAACTGGCTTTTAGGGTTTTATTGACTATAAATACCCAAATAAAAGCAGCGCAGTGAATGCTGAATGCAATAAGAGTCGCACTCATAACACTTGCTGCTCTGTAATCTGCAAATACTTTTGCGATCACCATGGCTGAAAGGGTTGCGAGAGCGTATCCACCAAAAATTGCAAGCAAAAAACGATAAAAAATCATGAATCGATAGCGGATTAGGGCTGAAGGTGATTTGATTCGTGTATTCAAAGTCGGAGTTGAAATTGATGCATGCATTGCATCCAAGTCAGTCTGGCTATTCATAAGCAATAAAATCTAAAGATTAGAAAAGATGCAAATAATAACAATTATCATTTACTTTTGATATTGTTAATTTAATATTATTTCAAATAAATCACAGAATTTTAAAATAAATTGTTTGGATTGCTATGTATTGGTTCTATTTTTTAATAATTTTATACGGTTGAATTTAGACATTGCAAAATCAATATTGAATCAATAAGTCCATATTATTGTTATTGTTCTAATTGTAAATTAATCAACTAAATTCTGCATATTTAGCATATAAATTCACAACATTAAGGCTTTGAATGGGTCTTCATTAACATCTTGCTACTACGTTAAATGTGACTCTTGGAGTAATTTAGATCAATATTTAAGCATTATTTTAAGTGTAAAAGGTGATCTCAAATGTTTATTCCTGCATCTGAAGCAAAGCAATTGGTTGAAAGTTCTCAGTTAAATATTGAGTTATACAAAAAGAATTTAGCAAAAATGATTCATGATAATGCCCAACAAGGGAACACTGCGGTATTCACCGTTTTACCTAAACATTTACCTTTAGAAGATATTCGGGCACTTTCTGCCGAATTAACACATTTAGGTTATCAAGTTCGCTTTGAAGTGGATGAGTTTTTTTATAGTTTTAATGTTTTTTGGAACTAAAAATATTAGAAGCCTTGGTGTAAAAAGCTTCTAATTAAACTTATTTGTTATCACTGACTATTTTAAATAGACAACTTATTCAGCTTTTTGATATTCATTAATCACTTCTAAAGCGGCACGGAAAGCTTCTTGAGTCGCAGGTGCGCCACAATACGGTAAGCTATGAAGTAAAACTTCCTGAATTTCCTCTACCGTTGCACCATTATTTAATGCACCACGAACATGACCTTTCAATTCTGTTGGACTTTTTTGTGCAGTTAAAAATGCAAGTGTAATCAATGAACGATATTTACGTGGTAAAACACCTTCACGTTGCCATGTAGAACCCCAAGCATGTTCATTAATCCAGTCTTGCAAAGGTTGAGTGAATGGCACAGTATTGTCTTGTGCCCGATTTACAAAACTTTCACCCATAACTTCTTTACGTACTTTTAAGCCATTTTCATAATCTTGCTGTGACATAGCGATTCTCTAAATCATTGTTAAAAAATTATCAACAGACCCTACACCCGATTGTGATTAAGATGTATTGGTAGATGGTCTATATATGAGTTATTCAAGTCATGTTAAAACTGAGTATCATAAAACCTCAGGATAGTATTTTCAAAATCAAAATGTAGTGATTCATGTTTATTTTTAAATCATGCCATATTTTTTTTTGATCATCTTGCATTCATTTAAAGCTTTGCTAAAGAACATATTGACAATAAAGGTATTTTTTTGAATCCGTTTCACGAAACAGAGGGGAGGATTGCATAGATAGAGCAGTCATTTATCTTGTCTCATTCAGTTGTAAACTCAATAGAATAGTATGAAAGTGACTTGTAGATGAACATACTGCAAATGTAAAGCAATGACCTTTATGAGTTTGATGACGTGAATCTGGTTTGCGATATCTGTATATTCTTACGATAAATACTTTATATAATAGTGATAGTGTTTATTTTAAATCACGGTTATTAATAAATATGTGATTTAATCATCATTAGTGTGATTGAATTGGTGGTTTTAAACATTCTTTTAGTACCATTTTCTGACGAAATGTCGTTATCACGGAACTTACGTTGACTGAAAAGCGGTGAGGGACGATACTCTCAATGTTTTATTCAAGCAATCGGTTCTCAGGGGCTGAGTCATAAGCTCATCCCCCTAAAAAACTTAATTCAATGCAAGGGGCTATATATGGCTGGTGGAAAGTCAACAATCATTTACACACTGACCGATGAGGCGCCATTATTGGCGACTTACTCGCTACTGCCGATCATTGAGACCTTTACTAAGCCAGCTGGCGTTGAGATCATCAAAACTGATATTTCTGTAGCAGTACGTGTACTTGCAGAATTCTCGGAATACCTAAGCGATGAGCAAAAGGTACCTGATAACCTTGCGATGCTAGGTCGTCTTACGCAAGATCCTGATACTAATATCATTAAACTTCCAAATATTAGTGCGTCTGTAGCACAGTTAATGGTATGTATCAAAGAGCTTCAGTCGAAAGGTTATGCGATCCCAGATTATCCAGAAAATCCGACAACAGATGAAGAAAAGGCAATCAAAGTACGTTATGGCAAGTGCTTAGGTTCAGCAGTAAATCCAGTGTTACGTGAAGGTAACTCTGACCGTCGCGCACCTGCAGCCGTGAAAAATTATGCGAAAAAGCATCCTCACTCTATGAGTGAGTGGAAGCAATGGTCGCAAACTCACGTTTCTCATATGGAAGAAGGTGACTTTTACCACGGTGAAAAGTCAATCACACTTGATCATGCACGCAATGTAAAAATGGAACTTATCACGAAAAGTGGTGAGAGCATTGTGCTTAAGCAAAAAGTTGCATTGCAAGATGGTGAAATCATCGACTCAATGTTCATGAGCAAGAAAGCATTGTGTGATTTCTATGAAAAAGAACTTGATGATTGCCGTGAAGCGGGCATTTTGTTCTCTTTACACGTAAAAGCAACCATGATGAAAGTTTCACATCCGATCGTATTCGGTCACTGTGTGAAAATTTATTATAAAGAAGCTTTCGAAAAACATGCGAAATTATTCGATGAATTAGGTATTAACGTAAATAATGGTATGGCTGGGTTGTACGAGAAAATCGCAACGCTTCCTACATCATTACGTGAAGAAATCATTGAAGATTTACATGCTTGCCAAGAACACCGTCCTGCTTTAGCGATGGTTGACTCTGCAAAAGGCATCACAAATTTCCATTCACCGAACGATGTAATTGTAGATGCTTCTATGCCTGCAATGATTCGTGGTGGCGGTAAAATGTGGGGCGCAGACGGCAAACAGTACGACTGTAAAGCAGTAATGCCTGAATCGACTTTTGCACGTATTTACCAAGAAATGATCAATTTCTGTAAATGGAATGGTAATTTTGACCCACGTACAATGGGTACTGTGCCAAACGTTGGTTTGATGGCGCAAAAAGCTGAAGAATACGGATCACACGACAAGACTTTTGAAATTTCTGAAGCGGGTATTGCCAACATCACTGACCTTGAAACAGGTGAAGTGTTGATGTCGCAAAACGTTGAAGAAGGCGATATCTGGCGTATGTGTCAGGTGAAAGATGCACCGATTCGTGACTGGGTTAAACTTGCAGTGACTCGTGCTCGTAACTCTGGCATGCCTGCAATTTTCTGGCTTGACCCGTACCGTCCACATGAAAATGAATTGATCAAGAAAGTTGAAAAATACTTGAAAGATCATGATACAACAGGTCTTGAAATTCATATCATGTCACAAGTACGTGCGATGCGTTATACGCTTGAACGTGTTGCTCGTGGTTTGGATACGATTTCGGTAACAGGTAACATCTTACGTGACTACTTGACTGATTTGTTCCCAATTATGGAATTGGGTACTTCTGCGAAAATGTTGTCTATCGTTCCGTTAATGGCGGGCGGAGGTATGTACGAAACTGGTGCAGGCGGTTCAGCACCAAAACACGTACAACAGCTTGTTGAAGAAAATCATTTGCGTTGGGATTCATTAGGTGAGTTCTTGGCTCTAGCAGTTTCTCTTGAAGAAATGGGTATTAAAGAAAATAATACTCGTGCAAAACTTCTTGCGAAAACGTTGGATCAAGCAACAGGTAAATTACTCGACAATGACAAATCACCTTCACGTCGTACAGGTGAGCTGGATAACCGTGGTAGTCATTTCTATCTTGCGAAGTATTGGGCTGATGCGCTTACTACACAAGATGAAGATGCTGAGTTGAAAGCAACATTTGCTCCACTTGCAAAAGCGTTGGCTGACAATGAAGAGAAAATTTTAGCTGAGCTTGCTGAAGTACAAGGTAAGCCAGTTGATATTGGTGGTTACTATGCAGTGGATACAGCTAAGGTTGAAGCGGTAATGCGTCCTAGCGCTACTTTAAATGCAGCACTTGAAACGATCTAAATATCATTAAATACAAAGCTGATTAAGTCAGCAATGTAGTGAAAAGCCGATGTTAATACATCGGCTTTTTTGTGTTTGATTTTTATGAATATTTTTTAATTGATGGGTTTTATTGTTTAATTGGGAAATTAGGAGTTCTGTGTCTATATATAGAATCGCTCTTACGTTTATCTATAATGATCACGAGTGTATATTAAGTAGAAATACCAAGTGATAGCAGTTTGATTTTTATTTGGATATTCAATAATTAACTTACAAAAAAAGCCCACTTTCGTGAGCTTTATTCAACAATTAAATTTTAACGACCGTTGCGTCCGCGACCACGCGGTGCTTTAGCATTTGGACGAGTTGTACCATTGGTTTTACGCTTAGGTTTGTCACTGTCAGCCATTTGCCAAATACGTGCAGTACCAGACTTTTTAGCAGTACCATCTTTGTTCTTACGAACCATAGGTTTACCACCAGTACCACCCGGTTTTTTCACATAAGAACGTGAACGATAAGGTTCTTCCGCAGGAATACTTTGGAAATCTGGATATAAAATCGGCTCGATTTCTTTAGTTTCACCTGGTTTAAGATTCAGTTGAACTATATCAATCGCACCAATTTGAGTGCGGATTAAACGTAAAGTTGGAAAACCTACAGCCGAAGTCATACGACGTACTTGACGATTACGACCTTCACAGATTGAAATTTCTAACCATGAAGTTGGAATGTTGGCACGGAAACGAACAGGAGGATCACGATCCCACAACCATTCAGGCTGCTCAACTTTTTCAGCTTTGGCTGGTAAAGTGATACCATCTTTCAGTTCAATACCTTTACGAAGTTGTTCAAGCGCTTCTTCTGTAATATCACCATCCAATTGAACCAAATAAGTTTTAAATTTCTTATTTTCAGGGTTGGTAATATACTGATTTAGACCGCCGTGGTCTGTCAAAAATACTAAGCCTTCAGAATCCATGTCCAGACGACCAGCAATACGCAAATCAGGATCATTTACAAAATCCGAAATGGTCATGTGTGCTTCGTCTTTACGGAACTGGGAGAGAACGTCATAAGGCTTGTTTAGAATTACAATCTTCATTTTAAACTACTAATAAATATAAATAAATTTTTGTGGCTTTGGGGGTTTACCTGTATCGGAATGAGTGCGATAGAAAATAGGTAAAAAAAGCCAACAGGATGTCAGCTACTATATCAGATTAATGCTTATATTCTTCAATTTTGTTTTTACCTGAGATGAATGTCAAACTATATTTTTTATAGAAAGGCATAATAATTGCTCAATATCACCTGATTTTACCACGCTATAAATGTCTTTATAAAATATAGGATGCAAAACCTTTGTCACTCGAATTCGACGAACAATTTCCATTTCAGTACTTCATCCAAAATTTCTCATTCTCCGTTTTAGCGAAATATAAGGTATCGTTTTTATATATTGTTTTATTAAAGTTTGACTACACAACTTTATATACCCACTTCCTAAAAAGAATAGGTATTTTTGATTAAAGAACTTTTGCTTAATTTCTAAAAATAAGAGATAACTATTAAAGTGAAATAATTTAATATCAAGGGGAACAAAAATGCTTTTAAAATTTGCAACTCGATTCGCAGGTATTCTGTTTGGAATATTAGCTTTAATGGCTATTATTATTCATTTTGTTTTTTCTAATACATTATCCATTGATTTATGGATCGTCTTTTTCCCACTTATTTTAGCAGTTCCAATTTTAACCGCAGTTCTTATCACTGGTGATGACGAGCTAGAAGTTCAATCTCACTAATAGAACAATGCATTATTTCTAAATGAAAGCGTATCGAAAGGTGGGCTTTTTATTGTCTAAATTTTAAAGGTGTTTGTGACATGCATGAGCAAATTAAGAGGACAAGGGCTATGGTTGTTGTAAAAGTGCTTTAAATTACAGGGAAATAGAAAATAAACTATCTTAAAAAGCCCTCAGTTGAGGGCCTTTTTATAATGTGCATTATAGTGATTGTAAAAATCCTAACTATTTTTTATTGCTTTAAAGACTTCATATGCAGCTTTTATTCGTTCTTCATTTGGGATTCTTTTATTCATCAACATCACTAATCCAAAGCCTTCTTCAGGGATAAAGAAAACATATGTTCCGAAACCATTCGTAGAGCCAGTTTTATGGAAAGCTTTTGACTTGGGTTGCGTAGTATCCTTTACAACTGGGTTAGATTGCATAACAGTTCTTTCAGAATTACTTTCTTGTAAAATTTTTAAAGTCGTAGGATAAGAAAACAACTCCCACCCAAGTGCTTGCGACATATTCCCAAGCTTAAAATATCCTTTATGCGTTTCTAAAATCGCTTTTTTAATATCAGGACTATTTTTCTCTATATTTACATTTGCATCTAAAAACCTAAGCATGTCTGGAAGCGTAGATTTGACGCCATATGCTTGAGCATCTAAAGGTCCAGGGTTAACCCGAATTGGATTATTTTTTTGATCATAACCAAAAGCATAGTGTCCTTTTTGTTCTCTCGGAACATTGACATAAGTATGTTTTAAATTGAGTTTTGGAAAAACCACTTGTTCTAATAATGATGTGAAAGGAACTTTCATCGATCTTGCAGCTAACTCCCCAAATAATCCGATACTCGGATTAGAATATTGACGATATTTACCAGGAGGATTTTTGATATGCCAATTCTGGAAATACTCTAAAACTTGCTTGTCTGTTTTGACTTCATCTGGAAATTGTAAAGGTAAATTACCACTTGTATACGTCGCTAATTCCAGCAAATTAACTTTATCTATTTCTGAATTTTTTAATGCTGACCAATGTTTACTTGGATGATCTTCAAAAGAGAGTTTACCTTGAGTTTTAGCATAAGCACCTGCAGTTGTAGTAAAAGTTTTGCTAACAGAACCTAACTCGAAAAGAGTTTGGTTATCTACAGCTTTGTTATCAATGTTAGATTGAATGCCATAATATTGTTCGTGGCTTTCCCCTTTATAAATTACTCCTATCGCCATTCCGAATACATCATACTTTTCCATAAGTGGCTTAAATGACTGATTGACAACATTTTCAATATTTTTCTTATTCTCATTTGTTATTTCATATGCATTTGAATGGACGCTGAATCCTATTGCTAAAGTAATGATACTTGTTTTTAATGCTTTTGGGACTTTAGACAACATTCCTGTAATTTTCCTAAAAAATATAAGTAGTAATCTTCTCATTTAACCAGTAGTTATTCTGTAATAAATACTTTATTTTTATTTATATGGTGAATAATTAAGTTTCCATTTTTAAATTTAATTGGTAAAATTTTTTAATTACAATAATTTTTGATAACAATGAATGCTCTTAAAGAATTAGAAAAACTCAATAACCTAAGTTTTAAACTATTAATTTTATTACCATTGATATGTATTTTGGGAAATTTTGGATTGTATTTAACTGGATTTGAATTTAGCCAAATTTATATATTCAATATCATTTTAGTGGTATTACAAGTAATTCTATTTATACAAGATAGGAAATTTTTGAAAGCTAAATTAGCTTATTGTCCAGCATGGGAATGGTTTGTCTTATTTCCAGTATATGTATTTAAAAGACAAAAAAATAACTTTTTAAGTATGAATTATTTTTACATCAGTATTGTTATTTATATAGTAAACATAATATTAACAGCCTATATCAAGAATATTTCCTGATTTGATTTAACACAACTTTTTTACGCAAAGTACAGAAAAGCAGGGGTTATAGATCCTCGTTTTATATAAATACGCCTGTAGTAAAGACTCTATGGATTACACAGATATTTCGTAGAGTCCAGATGATTCTTCCCACCACATCAAAAACTCTTTTGAACTGGTTTATAAATCAGCCGTTTTGTTTAAAACTAACGGATTTATAGAATCGCACGCTTATTTATTGGGTTGATATCTATTTAATTATAAATGACTTTTATAAGTTGGCTGCCTACAGCCTCCCAAGTAGAAGTCTCCTGAAATTTCAGCATACATCACCCATGTATTTAGCATGGTTATAAGTTATTTTTGTCCTACCATCTTTGATTCAAATCAATTGAAAAATAGTGTGTCTTATTTATATGAAAAATGTGGTTATTCTCTATATAAATCTCAAAAACATTAAAATTCGATTAATCTAATATGCGTGAAGAACAGTAGAAAGTATCGTTTATTGGCAAATATTTTTGGATTAATCAAACTATAAAAAAAGGGAGCGCTTGCAAAATGGGTTATCAAAAGATTGTAGTACCTGCGGATGGTAGCAAAATTACTGTAAATGCAGACTTATCACTGAATGTTCCAAATCATCCTATTATTCCTTTTATAGAAGGAGATGGTATTGGTATTGATATTACGCCTGCAATGAAAGCGGTTGTAGATGCTTCAATTTTAAAGGCATACAGTGGTAAACGTTCGATTGAATGGATGGAAGTCTATTGTGGCGAAAAGGCCGATAAAATTTATGGCACATATATGCCAGAAGAGACATTTGAAGCATTGCGTGAATACGTGGTTTCTATTAAAGGTCCATTAACGACGCCTGTTGGTGGTGGTATTCGCTCTTTAAATGTTGCATTACGTCAAGAATTAGACCTTTATGTCTGTGTGCGTCCAGTGCGTTGGTTTGAAGGTGTACCTTCACCTGTGCAACATCCAGAATTAACGGATATGGTAATTTTCCGCGAAAACTCGGAAGACATTTACGCAGGGATCGAGTGGAAAGCAGATTCTCCAGAAGCAAAAAAAGTCATTAAATTTTTAAAAGAAGAAATGGGTGTGACTAAAATCCGTTTCGAAGAAAACTGTGGTATTGGTATTAAGCCTGTATCGAAAGAAGGTACACAGCGTCTAGTACGCAAAGCAATTCAATTCGCGATTGATAATGATAAACCTTCTGTGACTTTAGTTCACAAAGGCAACATCATGAAATATACCGAAGGTGCGTTTAAAGAGTGGGGTTATGAACTTGCGATTGAACGTTTCGGTGGTGAACTCATTGATGGTGGTCCGTGGGTAAAAATTAAAAATCCGAAAACGGGCAAAGACATTATTATCAAAGATGTGATTGCAGATGCGTTCTTACAGCAGATTCTCATGCGTCCTGCTGAATACTCTGTCATTGCAACGCTTAACCTAAATGGTGACTATATTTCTGATGCGCTTGCAGCAGGAGTCGGTGGTATAGGTATTGCACCAGGTGCAAATGTCGGTGGTGCAATTGCTGTTTATGAAGCAACACATGGTACAGCACCCAAGTATGCAGGGCAGGACAAAGTCAATCCCGGTTCAATCATCCTTTCTGCGGAAATGATGCTGAGAGACATGGGATGGACAGAAGCCGCAGACTTAATTATTAAGGGAATATCGGGTGCAATTGAAGCGAAGACCGTAACTTATGACTTCGAACGCTTAATGTCAGGTGCAACACTGTTACGTTGTTCTCAATTCGGGCAAGCGATTATTCAGCATATGGATGATTAACTTCTATTACATAGAGAGAAACCTGCATATATTGTAGGTTTCTCTAAACTAAGTTATCACCGCTATGTATAGATATGATGTTTAATGAATCATAAAAAAGTGATATTAAACATTATTTCAGGTTATATCTCTATGTGTATCCAATAATTAAAATAATTTGATTAGCATTTCACCCAAATTTTTGATTCATGCAATGAAAGAGCAAATATCATTTGAAATAATTGAATTTTATTTAAAATTATCTTCGAATAATGGTTTATAAATTAACCATTTGCTATGAGGAATATGACAAATTCCTGACGAATCTAACAAAAAAAGTCAGATTTATCTTCAAATTGTTAGATAAAAATCAAAAAACAATCATGTTTTCTAAGTAAATAGTAATTTCAAGCACTTATTGTTATTTTATAACGACTGGTTTGGGGTTTTAAAATGAAAAAATTATTCATATTATTTTTTGCTTTGGGAGTTTCCCAACATGTATTGGCAAAAGATGTTCATAAATGCGAAAACAATGGTTCTGTAACATATCAAACTCGACCTTGTGCAGGTGCAATTCGACCAAGTCAGCAGTTAGAGATGCAAAAGAAATTGGCACAAAAAACAGCAAATCAAAATGCAAAAATGCAGCAAATTGTGCAAGCTTCGCAGTCTGAACAGTTATATTCGCAACAGCAGCATTTGCAACGTAAGCCTGAAAATAGAACATCGAATGAGATAGCAGATACAGTTGAAGGTAAAAAGAAAAGTTTAGCCATTGCTCAAGATGCTTATAAGATGACAAAAAATCGTTAATCTGTGATGAGAATAATAAAGGAGGAAGTATTAAAGACTTCCTCCTTTATATATTAAATAGAGTTGAATAAACTGATTTTTTAATCAAGAAGTATGTATTCATCGGTATTTATCAAAGTAGCGATGGGTAATAAAAATTTATTAATGCTGATCGTACATCATTATTTTGATTGCTCGTCTGGGATCGTTATTGTGAATGGTGCTTTTGAATTGGACGTTTTTGTTGTGCATAAGAATATATAAAAAATTGAATCGTGCCTAAACATAAAACAGTCGAAGCAAGCATGAATTGATGGTGATAGGAAATACCAAAATGTTGTAAAGCGCTAAAACATAAACCACCTATTAATTGGGTAATCGCAAAACTCAGTGTTGCCATGCTCCATAATTTTTTGTAGGCAGCACCATAGAGACTTAAAATTGTATATGACGTTAAAAAAACGACAGCAGGATTGAGTAAGCCTGTGAAAAATGAAGAAATAAAAGTAAAAATAGGATGCGATGCAAAAATGGCGATTAAGATTGCAACAACATAGAACGCATAGAGTATTTTTAAAGTCGTAAAATTCCCAAACTTTCGAGCTAATAAATAGGCAGTAATTGCTCCCAGAGCACTGCCAGAGCCGTAGAGAATCCAATTTAAATTAATATCATAAAGGCTTAAATGTAAGGTGTTTTTTAAATAATCAATCCAAAATAACGAATGTGGTACATAAGAAAAAGCGCTACATGCATAGACAATTAATAAACTAAAATACATACCATTAATTGCAGTAATTTTATCACTTTGTGGCGCATGAGCAGTTAATTGGCTTTTAAAAATATGCAATAAAATACCAATAACCATACTGATTACAGTCGCAAAGGCAAATAAAATCAGCCATGCGGATTGTGTTGAAATACGATCTAGATAGGGCAAAAATAATGTCGCAACAAGAACGCCAATTCCGATCCCACTAAAACCAATAAAATTAATAGTTAAGCGTTGTTCAGGTTTACAACATTGTGCAACGATACTTGGTGCAAGAATCATTAGCAAACCACCACTGATTCCAGAAATTACCCGCCAAAAGATATACCAAATTTCAGATAATCCTGAAAAGGCACAACTCAATAAACTTATCGAACCTGAAAAAGCAGCCAATAAAATATAACGGGGCATTGTCGAATTTTGAGGGAGTTTCATCGCCCAAAATGCACCAATCAAATAGCCGAGTAAGTTAGCACTGCTTAAAATACTGGCAAAATTCATATCCCAATGATAAGCGAGGCGAGTTGAAGGCAATAAAGCGGTATAGGAAAAACGCAGAATACCAATACCTAGACACATGCTTAGACAGAGGAAAATACTGAGTTGAACTTTATTTGAGAATTGCCTATTCACGTTACTTATCATCCATTTTAATCAATTCACCTTAAAGTGAATTTTAGAAAATGACAATAAATAACCAATATTTAGTTGGAGAATATCAATAAATCACTGCTTATTTTCCAATAGTTTAAATAAAAGGAAGAGAAAGCTGAGTGATAGTAACTGTATTTATTTGCATACAACACGATTTCAGTTTTCCAATTAGGCTGGGCATAAATTGTACTGAGGGTTGGTTTTATTCTGTGTAATTGATTTTAATTGGATTAATATTTACTGGCTTCGTATAAAAAAGTAACAGTCTTTATTTTCAAAAGCTTATCTAATTTAAGTATAAATAGCATAAGGTTTTGTTTCTATGGGTATTTACTTATATTTGGCAAAATTCACATAAATCGCTAAAAATGCTAAAGACTATTGGATAATCTGCAATAAGCTTATAATAAGCGGATCAAGACTTCTGGAACTCAAATGAATTATCCACTTATTTTGAATATTATTATATTCATTGCCTTAATCATATTACTCATGCAAACGAGAAAAACTGACTGGAGTTTAGCGAAAAAAGTTTTTGCAGGTTTATGTTTAGGAGTGGTTTTCGGTTTAGGTTTACAGTTGCTTTATGGTACAAATCCTGAAATTTTAACTGAATCTATTCAGTGGTTTAATATTGTTGGGAATGGCTATGTCAAACTTCTACAAATGGTGGTTATGCCATTGGTCTTGGTATCTATTCTTGGAGCAGTAATTAAATTACATGATGCTTCATCATTGGGTAAAATTAGTTTTTTGAGCATTGCAACATTACTCATTACGACGTTTATCGCTGCTTTAGTTGGTGTTTTTGTCACCAATTTATTCGGTTTAAGTGCTAAGGGTTTAGTACAAGGGATGCAAGAAACTGCACGTCTTGAAGCGATCCAAAGTGATTATTTGGGTAAAGTGACGGATTTAAGTGTTCCTGATTTAGTATTGTCTTTTCTTCCAACCAATCCTTTTGCCGAATTAACTGGCGCACATCCAACATCCATTATCAGTGTTGTTATTTTTGCAACTTTACTGGGAATGGCAGGCATTAATTTAATTAAAGATGATGCAAAAAAAGGGCAGCGTATCGTCACTGCAATTGAAACGTTACAAGCTTGGGTGATGAAACTGGTTCGTTTGGTCATGGCATTTACACCTTATGGCGTATTTGCATTGATCACAAAAGTTGTTGCCAGTTCTAAAGCCGCAGATATGATTAATTTAGGTGGTTTCCTTGTCGCATCGTATTTAGGCTTAGCTATTATGTTTGCTGTACATGCCATTGTTTTATTATTGACCGGGGTTAACCCAATCCGATTCTTTAAGAAAGTTTTACCTGTTTTAACTTTTGCATTTACCAGCCGCTCTAGTGCCGCAAGTATTCCTTTAAATATCGAAGCACAAACGCGTCGTTTGGGTGTTCCAGAATCTATTGCTAGTTTTTCTGCTTCATTTGGTACGACCATTGGTCAAAATGGTTGCGCTGGATTATATCCTGCGATGCTCGCCGTGATGGTTGCGCCAACGGTTGGGATCAATCCACTTGATCCAGTTTGGATTTTAACCCTACTTTGTGTGGTGACATTAAGTTCGATTGGTGTTGCGGGTGTTGGTGGTGGTGCAACTTTTGCTGCGCTGATTGTCCTACCAATTATGGGTTTACCAGTAACTTTGGTGGCATTACTCATCTCAATTGAACCATTAATTGATATGGGACGTACTGCTTTAAATGTTGATGGCTCGATGACCGCAGGTATGGTAACCAGTCAATTAATGGGGCAAACAGATCAGGCCATTTTATTGGCAGATGATGATACTGATTTAAAACATAGCTAATTGATTTTATAATCAGTTCAATCAAAAAGGCAGCCAAACAGATTCGGTTGCCTTTTTTATTTTATGGTTATTTAAAATGAAGTGATTCATTTATGAAGGATATTTATGGTTATTTTCTAGTTTGAAAATTAACTTTAAAAATTACGATATGATTAATTAAGGAACAGCATCGTTTAATGATTGTTCTGTGCTTATTTTTAAACAGTAATTGTATCTGTATTCATTTTTTAGCATGGCTTAGAATCAATTAAAATGAGGAGTTTTAATAATGAAAATGTACCAAGTCGATGCTTTTACGCAGCAACTATTTAAAGGAAATCCTGCTGCTGTATTAGTTTTAGACGATTGGCTTGATGTTAGTTTGATGCAAAGCATTGCTTTAGAAAATAATTTGGCAGAAACAGCATTTGTAAAACGTATCGATGCAGAAAATTATCAGATTCGTTGGTTCACCCCAAAAGTTGAAGTAGATTTTTGTGGGCATGCTACTTTAGCTTCTGCATTTGTACTTTTTAAAGATTATACCCAAGCCAAAACAATCCATTTTCATGTGAAAGATTTAGGCATTTTTATTATTAATCAAGCTGAAGATGGCAAGATTCAGATGGATTTTCCAATTCGTAAGCCTCAAAAACTAGAGCATTACCCTGAATTACTGAATCAAGCGATTGATAAACCGTTTAAAGAAGTGTATGTCAATGCACAGGCTTTTATCTTGGTTTGTGAGACTGAGCAAGATGTTGTAGATGCAACACCAAATTTAACGATAATCAAAAAAATTGCACAAGAACATCAACGCAGCACAACAATTACAGCAGAAGTGCATGATTTAGATGTCACAATAACCGCACAATCAGCGCAAGTGTCAGATCAATACGATTATGTTGCACGTTACTTTGCACCACATAAAGGTATCGATGAAGACCCTGTGACAGGCTCTATGCATACCGGTTTAGCGCCATTTTGGGCAGAAAAACTAAATAAGGATCAACTTATTGCTTATCAAGCTTCGGCACGTGGTGGTCTCTTATTTTGTGAGATTCAAGCACAGGATCGCATAGTCATTTCAGGTTATGCTCAATTATTTATGCAAGCTGAGATCTTTATTTAGTTCATTTGCCATTAAAAAGATAAAAAAATTACAAAAGTCGTTGAAATAAACGGCTATTTTTTCAAAACTATACTACTTATTCCTTTCAGGACTTTTTAAGATGATTCACTTATAAGTTTTAAAATTTAAAAAATTCTGGATTCGCTCTATGCTCATGCGGTTAAAAAAACTCACTCTATCTCTCTGTATTATTGGTTTTAGTGCATCAACTTTTGCACAAACGACATTGATTAAATCTGAACATAATATTGAAGAATATAAGTTAGATAATGGTTTACGAGTGCTGCTCGCACCCAATGATAAAGAAAATAAAGTATTTATGAATACGGTCTATCTCACGGGTTCTTTGAATGATCCACAAGGTAAAGGCGGGTTAGCGCACTTATTGGAACATTTGGCTTTTAAAGGAACGCAAGATGTAAAAGGTGAAGAATTTCAACGACGTTTAGATCAATATACGTTAATGACCAATGCCAGTACCGATTATTATTCGACTAAATACACCAATATTGTGCGACCTGATCAAAAAACTTTAAATGAAGTGATTTATTTAGAATCACAACGTATGGATAAATTGGTACTGCAAGAAAAATATGTGCCATCCGAGATTAATATTGTCATGCGTGAGCGTGAAGTGCGCATGGATCAACCTTTTGCCGTGTTGATGGATCAAATGTGGAAAGCGGCGTATGGTAATAAATCGTTAGGGCGTTTACCGATTGGGGATTTACCAGAATTACAATCGATTAAAATGAATGAGCTGAATCAATTCTATAAAGATTGGTATGCACCAAACAATGCGGTGATGGTTATTTCAGGAAAATTTGATAAAGCTGAAGTGATTAAACAAATCGATAAAAATTTCAGTTCTATTCCTGCTCGTAAAATACCAAATCAAGCTCAAGTTCCTATTATCGACTCATCGACCATTCAAAATCGAAATTTTTTGGTGAAAAAGGGCAGTGACCTAGCAAAATTTCATATTTATATGAATGGAAAAAATGAAAAGATTCAATCTGTATTAAGTCTTGCACCCTATCTATTCACTTTACAACCGAGTGGTCATTTGTATTCTGATATGGTCGAAACGGGAATTGCGACCAATGTACAATCTACAACATGGTTAGACGATGATTTCAATTTGGTCTTTATGGGCGCAATTTATGCACCATCGAATGATCCACAAAAAATTGAAAATACACTTATATCGAGTGTAGAACAGAACAAAAATTTTGATGATGTTGAGTTAAAACGTGTTAAAAACTTAGTCAATAATGCCAATGATAATTTATTAACGAGCGCCACAGCCGTCGGTGGTATGTTGAGTTCGTATGTGGTGTCCTCACATGGTGATTGGGCACAGTATTTTAAAGATCAACAAGCGATTCAAAATTTAACAGTCAATGAAACCAATGCAACTTTAAAAGCATTTTTAACAGCCCAACATCGCTTTAAAGGTGATATTCAACCCACTCCAGAAGATCAGAAAAAAGCCTTAGAGCAAAAACAAGCGACTGAAAAGCCGAAGACTTTAGATCAGCAAGTGGAAAAAGCTGAGCCACTAAAAGATGTTAGTGTTTATAAAGCTGAAGTTGCACAATATTTGGAAAAATCTAAACAATATTTAGATGCGACTGAGAAGAAAATTCAGCGTGGTCAATTAAAAAATGGTATGCAATATGCGCTATTCCCAACGTCTACGCGTGATGATAAAACTTATGCAACGATTGCAGTAAATTTTGGTACAGCAGAATCATTAATGAATAAGGCTGAAATTATTGATTTCACTGCATATTTATTACTTCGTGCATCTGAGCAATATAGTTTGCAAAATATTGCAGATAAGACTATTGAGGCGGGTGGTGCAGCGTCGGCAACTGCTTCAGATAATGGAATTACGATTCAAATTTCTGCAAAGAAAGAAAAGTTTGAAGACTTCTTTAAATACATTATTTCGGTAATGAAAAACCCTAAATTTGAACAGTCGCAGTTTGACTTAGTTAAATTACAAAGTTTATCTAGCTTAGATCGTCCTTATACCGAGCCTGAAACCGTATCTGCTTTAACCATTGCAAGATTACTTGAAACTTATCAACTAGGGGATTTGCGTTATCACTTTGAACCTGAACTTTCAAAACAGCAGATCAATGCAGCGACCAATGCGCAAGTTAAAGATTTATATGCAAAATATTTTGCAATGGAACATGCTCAAATCTCAGTCACTGGACAATATGAAGCTAAAAAAATTCAAAAATTATTGAATCAGACTTTTTCACAATGGACGGGTAAGCAGCCTTACCAACGCCTTTCAACCGAATATCACATGTATAAAGCACAAAAAGTTCATGCATTGTCTGAACAACGTGAGTTCGGTAGCTATCAAGCCTTGCAGACTTTACCTGTAGGCGTAGATAATAAAGATGCGGCAGCTTTGATTGTGTTTAGTTATATTTTAGGTGACTCACAATTGTCATCACGCTTAGGGCAAGAACTACGTGAAAAAAATGCTTTAGTCTATGGTTTTGGAAGCAATTTAGATTTAGATTCTTTCAATGAGGCAGGTGCATTAAGTATTGAAGCCAATTATACCGCTGGAAAATCCGCACAAGTATCACAAATCATCCATCAAGTTTTAAATGAACTTTTGACTAAAGGTGTGACTGAGCAAGAACTTGAAGCTGCAAAAGCCAATATTATGAAGCAACGTGTAACATCATTAGAAGATGAACGTGTTATTCATAGAATGTTGAATAGTCAGCTTGAACGCAATAAGAACATGGATAGTCGTGCTGTGCGTGATCAAGAGTACGCTAAACTGACCAAAGCAGATGTTGATGCTGTGATTAAAAAATATATTAAACCAGATCAATTGGTTGAAGTTATGGCTGACCAATATGGGCAAGTGCAAAAATAACTTTTGAGCACATTGAATCAGTTCACTTGAATTGACCGAATATCATTAAAAAGCCATACAATCGTATGGCTTTTTTTATTTGTAAATGAAATAAAAAACCGAGGTATTGACCTCGGTTTTGAAATTCAAAAGACCTTATTTTTCAACGAAAGCACGTTCAATCACGTAGTCGCCTAAAACACCCATTTTAGGTGATTCTTTAAGACCATGTTGGTCAAGTAGTGCTACAACATCATTTAGGAACGATGGGCTACCACAAAGCATTGCACGGTCAGTTTCAGGGTTGAAACGAGGTAAGCCAATTTTTTCAAAAAGTTGACCAGTTTCAATCGCAGTAGTCACACGACCTTGCGTATGAAATTCTTCACGTGTCACAGTTGGGTAGTAAATTAATTTATCTTTAATGCCTAATTCTTCAAAGAACTCATTGTTTGGAAGTTCATTTAAAATCAAATCTTGATAAGCTAACTCAGAAATAAAACGAGTACCATGAACTACAATCACTTTTTCATAGCGTTCATAGGTTTCAGGGTCACGAATTGTAGACAAGAATGGTGCAAGACCTGTGCCGGAAGAAAGAAGGTATAAATTCTTACCAGGATTTAGATCATCATGAACTAAAGTTCCTGTTGGTTTTCTAGACACTAAAATTTCATCACCAACTTTTACTTTTTGTAAAATAGAAGTTAAAGGGCCATCTGGCACTTTAATAGAGAAAAACTCTAATTCTTCTTCATAGTTAGCACTAGCAATAGAATAAGCGCGCATTAAAGGCTTACCATTGACTTCAAGTCCAATCATCACAAATTGACCATTCTTAAAACGTAACGCAGTATCACGAGTCGTTTTAAAACTGAATAAAGTGTCATTCCAGTGGTGTACGTGAGTAATCTTTTCGACGTTGAAAGCAGCCATTAAAGGTCTCAATAAATTTTCAGATTAGAACAGTTTACTATTCTAATCTAAAATCATTCTCGATAAACTGAATATATTCAATTGAACTTATCAGAAAAAGTGATTATGACTGAGTTGACACTGCCCATTATTGGTTATATGCGATCTCCATACAAAGAAAAGTTTGGTATTCCACGCCAACCCAATCTGGTTCAGGTTGAATCGTTTATAGAGATGATTGCGCCGTATAATGAATTATCAGCTTTTGAAGGAATTGAAGCATTCAGTCATTTATGGTTGCTTTGGCAATTTCATGACAATAAAAATCAACAAGATAAAGCTAAATTTCGTCCACAAGTTCGTCCACCACGATTAGGTGGTAATCAGAAAATAGGGGTTTTTGCGACACGTAGTATGTATCGTCCTGCTTCTATTGGATTATCAGTTGTACAGCTGAAAAATGTCAAAAAAGTGGGTCAATCGGTTCGAGTTTACGTGACAGGTAGTGACTTGCTTGATGGCACACCTATTGTCGATATAAAGCCCTATATCCAATATTCAGACTCAGTTATAGATGCACAAAGTGGTTATGCACAATGTGAACCTGAACGTAAAAAAATAATTTGGACTGAATCAGCAGAGTTTGTAAAAAACCAATTCTTGAAAATGCAAAAAATGAATGCCCAATTTATTAATGAATTAGAACAAGTTTTATCATTAGATCCTCGTCCTGCTTATCAGCATGATGATGAACGTATTTATGGCTTAAGTTTTGGTGAGTTTAATATTAAATTTACCTGTAATGAGGATTCAGTCTTCATTCAAATGATTGAATAGTTTATTTATTTTTAATACTCATTCCCAAAAAGGTTTGGCTTGAATGAATTGACTCAGATCACGTTGAGATTGTAATAGCCAGATTTGTTTTTGTGATGCAATCCAACCTAAAGCAAACCATATTTCAGGTTGAGCCATTACATATTGCTTGAGAGTTTGTTCTGCTACACATAAATCATTAAATTTACCTAAACTTTGTTGAGCTGGTTTAAGTGCTTTTATAAAAGCTCGGCTCTCCTGCTTATTGTACAAAGTTACAACGAATTCAATGCTATAGCGCAGCCGTTTTAAGCGTTTTCTTGTACGGTGTTGCGACTCACTGTCTAAATCTAAAAAATGTTCAGTATCTATTTGAATTTGCTGATGTAGTTGACTCAGTTGTTTTTTAGCCGCTTTCTGAGCAGACCTAGAATCATCATGTAATTGTTGATGAATGAATTGCAGTAAAGAAAGAATTAAATGATTAAAATTTAGTGATCTAAATATTGCAGAAGTCTTACTATTCTCATTATTTGAATGTGCTTCGATTTTAAAAGAAGGTGCGCCAACTTGCTCCAGTTGCGGAATAAGTTCTTCTTGAATGACATTTAAATCTTGAGAAGTACCTAATGTTCTAAATAATTGTCTGAGTTCAGTTTCCCAAGATAAATCAATATGTTTTGACCAATGCGAGAATGTTTTTAAGGCACTACGTAAACGTCTTATCGCAACACGTGCTTGGTGAATATGGTTGCTATTAAAATTTTCAGAAGCAATTGCTGTACTATTGGGAAGTAAATGTTGTAGGCAATTATTCACAATTTTTCTTAATGCAATTTCAGTTGAATTTTTTGGGTCGATAGTTACATCACTTTGAAATTGTACGGGATTATCTTGAATATTTTGTGCCAGTTTAAACCCTTGTTGCGCTTTATTGTGAATATCTAACCAAAGTCCATAGCGTTTAATGCGTGGTAAAATAAAAGAGACTAAATCTTGAATAGAGCCTTGTTTTAATTCAAATTCAATTTCGTGAATATTTAAATTTGAGTTATTTTTAGTTGTAAAAATACTGCCGCGATCGAGTGCAATTTCAATTTGGCTATTTTGAAAATTAAATAGGGCAGTTGATCGTTCAATTTCTGTTTCAAATTGAATGTTTAATTGATCTTTTACCTCTAACAATAATTGGCGAATATCTTTCGGAATCTGTTTATTTTTTTGATATTGATCTAAACGTATTAGATTATTGGTTGCAATTTTTTCTTCAATTTCAATACGATGAAAATGATACGGTGTTGCTATTTTAAGTGTTTGAATCCATATTTCATTTTCAAAGCGTTGTCTGAGGGAGACTAAATTCTGAGACAATTGAAAAGTATCATTATCAAAATATTTAGCTTTTAAGTTTTGATGTTGAACATTTTTACGCTGCAAATTTTTGAAAATTAATTCACGTTTTTCTTGAGGAATTTGAAATTTTAATTCGATTTCTAACATACTTAAAAATCCATTTATACTCATGCTCAGTTTTATTTTAAGCCGAATAAAAAGATAAAATGTGCTTTTTATGATGTAAATTGTTTCAAAACTAAGTTATTCAATTTTAATTATTTAATGTGAATATTCATATGAAATAAAAGATTGAATTGATAAGACAATGATTAGCTTACTCGAAAGTTAGAAATTTATTAAGCATCTTAAATGTAAAAATATCAGGATGGTTTGAAAAATCAATTCCATCCTGATATTTCTAATACGTCATTGTGAAAAAAATGACTAAAATTAAATTATTTCAGAAATTTACGGCTTACTAAAAATTGTTCAGTCGCTTCAAGTAGTTTTTCTGCATAAACTTCTTGTTTCGCCGTTAACCAACCCAATGCAAACCAGTCACTTGCTTCCAATTCCGTTTGTTGTAAGTACGATGAAGAAGCAGCAAGAATTTGATATTGTTCGGAAGCTTGTTGAGCATCCTGTAAGGCTTTACCATATTTTTGTAAATTTTTGACATCATAAATATTGGTCAAAATTGGAAAGCTAAATTTCAATTCATTCAGTCGTTGTGCCAATAATTCTAAACTTTCCAAATTTGTTAAATCCGCTTGGCTCAAGGCTTCTTGGAGTTGTTTATATTGACTTTGCAAAGTATTTTGAGCAAACCATTTTAAATCATGTACTTGTACTTTTTCAGATTGACCTAAACTGAACATCATCAATTCTAAATAATGCTGAACATTTTGAGTTGATTTCACCAGATTATTTAATTTTTCTTTTGCATATAAAATATCTTTGTCTAAATTTTGTGCTGTTTTAGGGTTTTGTAATAAAGCTCCTAAAGTATTTTGCATATGCTCAAAATGCTGCAAGTTTTTGAAATGGCTTTCGAAAGTCGCCAGTTGATGCGCCCATTTATCCGTTTTAATATCTGTCCATTCTTTGAATAGAGAAAGACTGAGATGTAAATTATGTAAAGCCGTTTGAGCTTGATGAATATGCTCTTGTTCTGCAACTTGTGCAGAAATAGCCGCAATATTGGGTAATAAGTGCTGTAAATGACTTGCAATGAGTGTTCTTAAACTTTTATCTGCATTATCTTTTTTATTGAGAATAATTTCTTTATTTGCCTGAGCAGTACTCACTTTTTTATTCAACGTGAGTAAATTACCAAATTCAGCTTTACTGCGTACATCTAACCAAAGTTGGTATTTTTTTACCCATTCAAAACTAAAAGCCAACAACGATTGGATTGAACCACTTTTGAGTTCAAATTCAATTTCATGAATTTCCTGCGTAGCAGTTTCAGTTCGTACCTCACCGATATCTAAACTAATTTCAATTTCTGCATCTTCAAAGGTAATTACACGGGTTGTGCGTTGAATATCCGTTTCAAATTGCAATTGAAGTTGATCGAAACGATCACCTAAAGCATTTTTTAAAATATCTAGTGCTTCTGGTTGATCTTGGTAAATGTCTAAATGAAGCGCAGGTGCTTCTGTTAATTCGCCCAAATCAAAATTATTTTCAAATCGTTGTACATGATTTTTTGTTGCGGCTTTTAATGTTTGAACCCAACGTGTACCTTCTAGACGTTGTCTGAGTGCCGCACTATTCTGTGATAGTTTTTTATCTTCAGTGTCGTAGTATTTCGCTTGCAATTGAAGGATCTCAGATTTCTTCGGATCTAAAGCTTTGAGTATGGCATTACGACGTGCTTCAGGAATCTGAAATTTTAATTCAACTTCAATCATGATGAAATCCTAGAAATATTGTTAAAATCTAAATGTATAGAGTGAAAGTGAGGTCGAATTTTGTTTGGAAATGACTAGACTTAAATCTCACCACATTTTAGTTAGGCATTGTAGCGCAAAATATGCAGATTAAATTGAGCGTACAGAGTTGATTTGCTCCAATCTAGATACTTTTGAAACACTACAAGTCTATTTGGCTTTTAATCCGACATAAACTAGAATAAGCTGATTAAAAATAAATCAGGAAGATTGTCCATGAATGCGCTTGTTGAACCAAAATCAGAATTTACGCCAACATCATTTCAATTACCTATAAAAAACTATTCAGAGTTTTATCGTTTTTATCTGACGGAACATCGTAGCATTATGAGCCGACGTTTACATGCGGCAGGTAGCAGTGCCGGAATTTATTTTTTCAGTAAAGCAATTCGCCAAAGAAAGCCACAATATATTGTTTATGGATTGGTTTCTGGCTATGCATGTGCCTGGATTGGACACTTCGTGTTTGAAAAAAATAAACCAGCAAGTTTTAAACAACCTTTATATAGTTTTATTTCAGATTGGCGCATGTTGTCGGATATTTTGCGTGGCAATTTGAGTTTAAGAGATCGCAAGTTTGATAAAATTGATAGTTGAGTTCATCTCATCTTTATTATTGATGATTTTTAAAGCTAGAGATATCTAAATCTATACAAATGATTTATGCCTTTTGTCAGAAATTTTCAGCCTTTTATATAGGTAGCTATATTTTAAAAAACTACCTATTTTATAAATTGGTTAAATAATATCAATAAACACATGTTTTATAATATATAAATATATAACGTGATTGTTGGGTTTTTTAAAATAATTTATCAATCGTTATAATTTGAGAATCACGAGTATTTGATTTTTTAATATTAAAATTTTTATGTGTACTTTTTGTATAATACGTTATTTTAATAAGAATATGAAAGCATGCATCCACTTGATTATTATTACGATGAGTTGGTTGATATCATTTATAAAGTCCCATTGAGTGCTGATGGGTGGCAACCTTTTGTTAAAAGAGTTAATACATTACTGAATGCTTCTTCAATTCACGTTTTAGCAATTGATTTAGAAAAAGATGTCTTTTCATTTAGTAATTGTTCAGGCTCACTTTCAGATGATTTATTAACCGTTGCAGAATTGCAATATTTGCGTTATCCGATAGGTGATGATCCTAGAATGGTGGACTTTTTTAGTACCGATGAAAGGCTAGATTGGTATCAATGTCATCATAAAATTACTGAAGAAGTAGTGGGCAATACTGCACTGTATCAAAACATACTTTTACCTATAGATATGCGTTATACCTCAATGCATGATATATATCGTGATGAAAAAATTTGCGTGATGATAGGAATAAATACTTCTAGAGAAAGAGGTTATTTGTCAGAGGAGGAATTAAAATTTCTAGACCGTCTATTGATGCATTTAAAACGAGTGGTATTACTACAACGTAAATTATATGAATTTTCAGCAAATTCAATTGTTGGGTATAATTTAATTAATAAATTATCAAAACCTGTATTATTGTTGAACTTATCAGGGCAAGTTGTTCATTATAATGATGCGGTAAAGAAGGTTTGTGAAAATAATTCAATTATTAAGATTGAAAATGACAAATTGGTATTACCTAAACCATATGATTTGCAATTGGCAGAAAATTTAAATTATTTTGAAAGTTTTTTTAAAAAGAATCGTGTTTTGGGAAATCAAAAATTTGAAGATTCATGTATTAAAATAACTTCAATAGATGGCGAAACGATATATATTTTTTCAACTTTTTTAGTTTCTGAAAATGAAATGAAAATGTTCGGAATTAGACCGCTTGTAATGTTGACCTTGTATGATCCATCGCATACAGAAACTTTGGATCTAAACTTTTTGTGTGCGACTTTTCATTTGACACCAGCTGAATCCAAACTAGCTTTGATGCTTGTAGATGGATTCTTGTTAAAAGAAATATCGCAAAAGAATAATGTAAATGTTGATACTGTGAGAAAGCAATTACAATCTATTTATAAAAAGACTGGCACAAATAGACAGTCTGATCTGGTAAAACTTTTAATAAATATGCCTAAATTTATGGGAGAAAGTTAGTTTTATTCCTTATTTATGGAATAGACGTTTTTTGATCAGAGATGAATAATTTTATTTATCCAAATAAAAGGAATTCGTCATGAATAATTATCAAAAAATATTATTGTTAATTGCCGTATGTTCGATATTGAGTGGTTGTGGGGGAGGAGAGGGTAACCAAGATATTGATGGAGCTGTATGGACAACAAGCGGTAAAGTTTTAGATGAAAAAGGGGAACCTATTGCTGGTGCAGAAGTTTCGGTAAAATTGAATGATATTAAATATTCAGTAAAAACTGATAATAGTGGAAATTACCATTTAAAAACACCACAAAATTATGCATATCCACAATATTTTGCTGGATTAATTAATGCTGAAAATTATAGACCTACAACTATTTTATTTAGTTTTCCTAATAATAATTTGGCAGTTGATACTAAAACTTCAAATCCAAATTTACAACTATTAAAAGAATCAGATATTATATTTTTCAATGGATTGGATATTATTCATTTAGGAGATGATCAGTTTCAAGGTGCTGTGAATTCACAATTACAAATTAAAGCTCAGGGAAAGGTTTGGGTTGATTATTTTACTTATTCGGATAGTCTTAAATCGAAATATGATAATATTTGTATTTCATTTTTAGGGCGCGGTTTTAATAGTATTAAAGAAGGAAGTAAAGACCCAATTTCACTTTCAAATAGTGGTCAAGCTGGAACTTACATTGTTAAAATTTTACCAGATAGTGCTGAGGATGGCAGTTTTAGCCAATATAAAGAATGCTTTTCATTATCTAGCTTTAAAGCAGGGGATAAAGTTCAACTTCAAATAAATTCATTGCCAGTTTCTAATGATTATGATGATTTTGAAATGATTAATGTATTCGGTGAGCTGAGTGGGAGCGAGAGTGCTAATATACCAACTACTCCAATAACGTCAACTGATGAATTTTCAAAAAGATGTGGATTTATGTAATCGATGATTTTTAAATATTTATACCGTATTAATATACTTTAATACGGTTTCTATCATATATAATTTTTAAAAATATAAATAATATGTTGTTTTTGATTAATTAATTATTATTTGAAATTATAAATATACCCCAAATAGGGAATAGTATTTAAAACGATAATTTCCTAAGCTGATCTAACGAAAAGGATGAGTAGGAGAATGATGTGAAAAATAAAATTTTAGCCATGATGGTTTTGAGTATTTTTTTACTGACAGCATGTGGTGGTAGCGATGATGATGCTTCAGGCACAGGCACAGGCACAGGCACAGACACAGGCACGTCAGTAGGTATTAAGGAAAATCGTAAACTTATTGAGGAGATCACAGGTATTGTCTTAAGAGAGGCAGCCGTGGATGGGCTAATGGATTCATTGATTTATGGTTCAGATATGGTCGCAGATGGTGAAAAATGTTCATCTGGTTCTTATACCGTAAGTAACAACGTGATCACTTTCAAAGATTGTGTCGGCATTATAGATGAAAGTGGGATTGCCAATGGTGTGATTGATACCAATAAAGGCATAGAAGCAAAAAATTTGGTCATTAAATACGGCAACAATGAATCTGATACACTGAATGGTAAATTAACTATCGAAGAATCAGCAACATCAGTAAAAGTGACGTCCCCTGAGCTCACCGTTGTTTCGCAAACTTTATCTTCAACTAATCAACCGCTGGCAGTCAATTATACGTTAACAGGTTACCAGTTAACGTGGACAAGACAAGATGCGAGCAATGTTAATATTCAAGTGAGTGGGAAACTTGCGGCTACAGGTGGAGAATGGGGTGACTATAAAATCGCTTTTGATACTACCACTAAGCCACTTTATTTGAAAATTGATGCGGATGAAAATGTCACAAGTTATCCTTATGCAGGAACTGTAATGATTTCAGATTTAAATAATACAGCCACATCAATTGTTGTTTCTGCAATCAATGACCAAACTGCACAATTTAAAGCCACAGTCGATGGAAAAGGCTTCTTCGATGAAGTTGTAAAATGGGATGATATGTTCGGATACTAAGTCATCGTTTGATAAATGAATGAATCAAAAGATCATGTTTTAGGACATGGTCTTTTTCTTTAAATGATCATTGAAAATAAAAATAAAAATAAAAATAAAAATAAAAATAAAAATAATAGAATTAGAAGTTTAGAAAAAACCAATATCAATTATATTTTAAAATGCAGGTTTATCTTTTGAAAGCCAAACTACGATAGATGGTCTATAATTGACTTAATCTTGATTAAAAATGAATTTATCTCCTATGCGCGGTCTTTACCTCATTACTAATGACGATCCAATTGAACTACTTTTAGCAAAACTTGAAGGGGCAATGGCGACTTATGAAGTTGCTGTTTTGCAATATCGTCGTAAGCAAGTTGCACAAGAAAATCAGGATTATGAAATTGGTTATATGAAACATTTATGTGCACAGTATAAAGTACCATTTGTAATCAATGATGACTTAGAAGCAGCTGTGAAATATGGTGTAGGTGTGCATTTAGGACAAGATGACGGTTCAATTGTCGATGCTGTCGCGCGTTTACCAAAAGATGTTTTGATTGGACGTAGTTGCAATAACTCGCTTGAGCTTGCTGAACAAGCCATTGCCGATGGGGCAAACTATGTTGCTTTCGGTGCAATTTTTGCGACGGAAACAAAGCCTGAAGCGGGTAATATTGGTTTAGAGGCCTTGAAACTGGCTAAGGCAAAATTTAACGTGCCAATCTGCGCGATTGGTGGTTTAACTGTTGAAAATTCAGCACCTGTGATTGAAGCTGGTGCAGACCTTTGTGCTGTCATTAGTGATGTATTGGGTCGCTCAATGTCTACAGTTGGTCAACGTGTATATGATTGGTCTGAGTTATTTTCAGCTGAAGTCTAGTTTTGCATTTTGGTTTTACATTTGAGTCTTTTTATTTAAAAATCTGAGTTGAGTACCTTCACATGAGTCTTTCTCCAAAGCAAGAACAATTGTTTAAACAAGCCAGCAAACATATTCCAGGTGGTGTGAATTCGCCTGTACGTGCATTTAACGGTGTGGGTGGTACGCCAGTATTTATTGAAAAAGCCAAAGGTGCATATTTGTATGATGTCGATGGTAAGCGTTATGTGGATTATGTCGGTTCATGGGGCCCGATGATTTTGGGTCATGCTCATCCTGAAATCATTAAAGCTGTTCAAGACGCTGCAGTAGATGGATTGAGCTTCGGTGCGCCAACCGTTCACGAAACGACATTGGCGGACACAATCTGTGAAATTATGCCTTCTATTGAATTGGTACGTATGACCAACTCAGGAACTGAAGCGACCATGACTGCGATTCGTTTAGCGCGTGGTTATACAGGTCGTGACAAGATCGTAAAATTTGAAGGTTGTTATCACGGTCATTCAGATTCGTTATTGGTCAAAGCAGGTTCAGGTCTTTTAACAAGTGGTGAAGGTGAAGCGACTTCTGCGGGTGTTCCTGCTGATTTTGCAAAACATACTTTAACGCTTCCGTACAATGATATTGCGACATTGAAACAGTGTTTTGCGAACTTCGGTTCCGAAATTGCAGGTGTGATTGTAGAACCTGTTGCAGGCAACATGAACTTGGTGAAACCAATTGATGGTTTCCTACAGGCGATTCGTGATGTATGTGATGAATACGGTTCTGTATTTATCATTGATGAAGTAATGACAGGTTTCCGTGTCGGTTTAGGTGGTGCGCAGGCGCATTATGGCGTGACACCAGATTTAACCACTTTAGGTAAAATCATTGGTGCAGGGCTTCCGGTCGGTGCTTTTGGTGGTAAACGTGAAGTAATGGAATGTATCGCGCCACTTGGTAAAGTCTACCAAGCAGGTACATTGTCTGGTAATCCTTTGGCAATGCGTGCGGGTATTGAAATGTTTAAGCATTTACGTACTGAAGGTTTTTATGAAAAATTAACTGCGCAATTGGCTAAACTTCTTGAAGGTTTACAAACTGCTGCAGATGAATCGGGTATTGCATTTAAAACACAACAAGTCGGTGGTATGTTTGGTTTGTACTTTACAGATCAAGAAGACATTACTAGTTTTGATTCTATGTTGAAATGTGATGTAGATGCTTTCCGTAAATTCTTCCACGGTATGCTTGAAAGAGGTGTAAACCTTGCGCCATCAGCGTTTGAAGCAGGCTTTATTTCAGCTGCACATAGTGATGAAGATATTCAGTTCACCATTGATATGGCAAAAGAAGTGTTTGCAGAAATGAAATAAGTTTCATTTAATATTTTATACCGAAGCTCGCAGTTTATCTGTGAGCTTTTTTTTATGATTTAAAATAATCAATTTCATATTCAATATTGACGAGAATTAAAGTCGATAAAACTGTTTTGCATTGTGGTAAAAGACTTTTTCCAGTGCATGATCATCATATTGCTGAACAATATCACTAAAAGCATCAATAATATTCACTAGACTGGTATTGACACGATCCATTGGAAAGTTTGATGCGAACATCACACGATAAGTACCAAAGCTATCCAAAGCATGTGTAATGATGGGTGCAACAAGATCGATGATTTGTTGTTTAGAAGCCAATTGTTTTTTCTTATAAAATTGATGCCCTAAAACTGGCATAAAGAGCCCCGACATTTTGGTGTAAACATTGGGTAGGGTACTTAATTCAGCAATATCATCTTGCCATTGGTAAAATATATTTTCACGGGCAGTTTGGGTTAAACCTGTATTTTGACCGACTTCACCAAATAATCCTGCAGGTGTGCCGAAATGATCTAGAACAATCGAGGTTTCTGGGAATTGCTTTGCCAATTCAATCACATCTGAAATTTGAGTTGAATAAACCCAAGCATCAAAACTTAGATTGTGCCTTGCCAGTTGTTCAAAACCATTCAAAAATTTTTTATTGGTATATAAATGTGGATCATCTGTCCAATTATGTATGCCTTTATCTTCATGAAAAGCAGCCATTCTACGAATTCCTCGTAAACGCTTGGAGGCTTTTTGGTGCATTTTAAGAATTTTTTTAAAATTGCTATCACAAGGATCTGCTGTTGCAACGATTCCACCAAGCCGAATTGTTTGATCATTAAATGGCAGGGATTCTATAAATTCTGTTTCACCGACTACACCTTTACCACTGTGTTTTGCCCAACTCGCTTCGACATGCACCACTTGTTCGACCTGATATTGTCCAAGATCATTTTTATAATCTTCAGGTAAATAGGGTTGAGTGATATGTGTGGTTAAACCAATGGTATCCAGTAAATCTTTTGGTTTGATGAGCCGAACCATTTTATCGAGTAAAAAGGGACGATTGCCCAAGAGCTTAACTGCAAGTGCTGCCGCATGTGGTGTATTGTACGGATCCCATTGGTGAATGTGTGGATCTATGATTGGAAAATTTAAATGTTGCATAGAACCTCCAACTTATTATTTATCATCAAGAAATACAATACATGAGTTTTATGATTTTTGAATATTATTGATTGGTAACCTGATTTTTGAGTCATGAATGGATGAGCGATTTATTTACCTTCAAAGTGAATTTAAGCAAGTGCAATTGCCAAAATGTAAAAAAGCCCAGAAGGGCTTTTGATACATACTGATTTTAGATGAACCATTGAGGTGAATCAGTGTTGATGATTATGCCCATCTTTATCATGTTTATGTGTATGAAAACTTTCATCTTTACGGAAACGAAGATAATTATCAAACTGTTCACAATATTCATCATAGTGATCTTCAAGCATCATTTGGAACTGTTGCAGCACGTAAGACATCACTTGTTCTTTGGCATCACGCATTTCATCGCCATCTTTAAAAGTATTGGCTGCAACCCAAGTGTTGAAACGTGCAGTTGCAAATAACATTGCAGCACTGACTTGACCACGACGTTCATCAGGCTGTGGTTTCTGACCTTTTTCAGGGCGACAGAAATCATTAGCTAGTTTAATAAATTCGTCAGCTCGCTCAAAAAAAACAGCATTCAAGGCTTCTTCTTCGGTGACATCAGTCGCATCGATTTTTTGAGACATGGCTTTTCCACATAGCGTATTTCATTGGTTGCGTATTATAGGCAATCCAGCCGTTAAACGAAACGCTTTACTTCTTCTGTTTCAGATTTTGGAAAATAGCTTTCAAAATTTTCATGATATTCGTCTAAATTATCTTCGAGCATGATTTTAAATTGCTCCATGTAATATTCTAAAATGACTTGTCTGTCGGCATTAAAATCAGTGCTTTGCTGATAAGAGCAGGCAGCATTCCACACACTATAACGTGCATTGGCATACATGAATGAAGCACTGACTTTACCCGGTTCAGTGGTTAAATGTGATACTTGATGGGTAGAGTCGGATAACTGGTTGGCTAAATTGATAAACTCATCTGCACGTTCGTAAAATTGTTCATCGGCTACTGTAGGTTCATCATTTTCATATAAATCATTGTTTTCAGACATGGTTTATCCTAGTTGTGATCTTGTTTCGTAATATCGACTATAGCATACTCAAAATAGCCTAAGTATGATCAATTGATTGAGAAATGAATATGCAAGATGCGATTGCCGTACAAAGTTTAAAAAGTGATATTGCGCTATTACGACAAAATATTTGGCATCCAACAGAATTAGCCAATGTGGAAGGTTTACCCATATATTATGGTTCTAAGCAACAAGTCGCTGAATATTATCAACAATGGCAGAGCTTGATTGAGCGAGCACAAGTGCTTTATCAACCTTTCATGCAAGATGATGTTTTAGATGTGATCCAACTTCCCAGTCATTTGAATCTTCCATTATTCTATTTTAATGTGGATCGCATTCGAATTAATAAAACGCGTGCTAAAGAATCGAAAACCTTTCGTGGGATTGCCTCATTGATTGAAAAATGTGGTCAATTTGAGCCTGAGCAGATCGCTAAAATGGCACAATGGTTAAATAGTGATGACACAGCAGCTTTAGTTGCGCATCGTGAGTTTATTGATCTAAGAACATATATTTTCCAACAAGGCCAAAGTGAATATACAAGAACCCGTTTTTATGTGAATGGTTTAGTTTTGAGTACGGAAAAAGATTTCGAACTTATTGATGCGAGAGAGAAACCTCGTAAACAAAGAAATGATAGTTATAGTGATCCTTTAGCAGATAATGAAGTATGGAAAGTCTTTGGTAAGTATCGATAAATTAAATATTTATCATTTCAATTTTTCAGTCGGTTTGAGCACTGAAAAAAGCAGATTGATTTATCAAATCTTCTTTAAGCTATTTTATTTATAAATATTTCTAGTGGGGTTTTTGCAAGCTATATAAAATATGGTGATTTTTTAGATTTTATTATTTATATTTTAATGATTAAAGCACCTACTCATGACTGAGTAGGTGCTTATTTTTTAAGGTGTTTTATTTAAAATTTTGGATTGAGCTGTGAATCGTTTTAGAAGCGGTCTCGTTATAAAGCATACATTCATTTTTAGCAGCATCTATATATTCATTTGCGATCAATTTATCTTGTCCTGTTAAATGACTTGAATCATCTGTTAATTCTTTAATCATATCTTCAAAAAGGAACGAAGTACCTTTAGAGTAGTAATGTCCAGAGAAGAACTTATCCTTATATTTTGCAAAAGTATCTGCTTCACTGTAAGCATAAGATATATATGCTGTGGTGTCCTTATATAACTTTTTCTCTGACTCTGGATTTGCTGCAAGTTTATTCCAAATATTTTCTACACCTGAATTATTTTCAGTTGCATTTTGGAGTTCGATATATTCTTGATTACTTGCTTCTTTTACCAGTTGTAGACAAGTTGATCCTTTTGTAAATTTCGTTTCTATATTTTTAGCATAAAAACTTTGCATTAATGTACTTACTGGATAATCTTCAGTTAAACCATTTTTAATTGACCACATATCATATGGATTAATGGTTTGGCTTAATAATTTACTATCAAGGTTGATGCCTCTTATACGTATTGGTAAATTTTAAACCAGTAGAGCCTATTTTTGAGTAAGGTATCATAGTCCATGTATTGTCACTTATAGTTATATTGCCAGTACGTACACCATAAGTTGCATTTACATCACCATCTTCATAGACGCCATCTTGTGTAACTATAAAACTACGATCAGTACTATCATCTTGATATAGTGTATTGGTATTCTTAGAATATGATTTACCATCTAGGAGAGTCATAACATCTTCATTATAACCGAGTTTTCCTTCATTCGGCCCGCTATAACTTTCATCTATATAAATATTATGCCATGTTTGATTTGCAGAAGTATCTGGTTTTTCTCCTCAATCATTAGACGCAGAGGTAGAATCATCTCCACCACCACAAGCAGTTAAAAGTAATGTAGAAATAATTGCGAAAGAAAGTACTTTAATTTTCATGAATTATCCAGAATTATAAAAGTTATAATATTATGAGTATGAAATTCCCATACGATCATCATATTTAAACAATTTATTTTTGCAATATTTTTTTTAGAAAAAATTAATTTTACAATAAAACTTATATGATTTTTCATTGTATTTATTAGAGGGATATTATAAATACGATTTGATAAGTACAATAACTCATTATTTTAATACTACTGTATTATTCTAAGTAAAATTACTATTTATAGATTTAATTATTAATATAACTTACAACGTTTAGCTTAGTTTTTTTTATCATTTTTTTATAAAAGCAATCATCAGTCTGTTGGGGTGTATTGGTCTTTTAACTTTGGGCTTTATGATCACTTTTTGGGGATATCAAGCATTGTAAAGGGGAAAAATAAGCTCATGTTAATTTTCAAGATGAGCTGGATAAATCTTCTATTATTGATAAAAATTCAAGAAACTCAAAAACTAATTTTGCTATAGTGGTGTTAGATTTGGGGATATAACAATGCAATTTAATTTTGAAATCGATGCAACGTGGTGTTTAGAACAATTATTAAAAGATGGTCGAATTACAGAGCGCGAAAAACTCCTGGTTCAAACGACGCACCGCCAACGTGAGCAATTGAAATGGCATCCGTTACAGTGGATTGCCAGCTTTAAATTAGTTGATGCACAAAATCCAGTTAAACGATTAACATTAACCCATTTGACAGAGTGGTTGGCTGTCAAATCGGAACTGAACTTATTTACCATTGACCCGTTAAAAGCCGATGTGACTTCTTTAACTGGAGTCATGTCACAGGAATTCGCTTTACGTAATAAAATCTTGGCTGTCGAAGTGACTGCGGACAAAATTTTGATTGGTACTGCACAGCCTTATATGATTGATTGGGTTCAAAATTTAGAACGTAGTTTGAGCCCTAAAAAAATTGAACGTGTTGTTTTAAATCCTGAACAATTACATCGCTACTTGGTGGAATATTATCAAGTAAGTAAGGCGGTCAGTTCGTCACAAAAATCCAGTGCTTATGATAAAGAAAACAAAGGTGTAGAAGCACTTTTACAGTTAGGTGATGCACAAAACCCAGATGCAAATGATCAGCATATTGTCAAATTGGTCGATTGGGTTTTACAGTTTGCTTTTGAGCAAGGTGCGAGCGACATTCATTTAGAACCACGTAAAGAAAAAGGTAAAATCCGTTTCCGTATCGATGGGGTATTGCATACGATTTATAATATGCCCGCCAATACTTTAACGGCTGTGATTTCACGGATTAAAATTTTAGGTCGAATGAATGTTGCAGAAAAACGTAAACCACAAGATGGTCGATTGAAAACACGAACTCCGAAAGGACAAGAAACTGAATTGCGTCTTTCAACATTACCTACAGCCTTTGGTGAAAAGTTGGTGATGCGTATTTTCGATCCAGAAGTATTGGTACGTAGTTTCCAACAACTTGGTTTTGATGAGCATTTATTACATCAATGGAATAGTTTAACTGAACATAGTCATGGCATTATTCTCGTGACAGGGCCTACAGGTTCCGGTAAAACCACGACGCTTTATTCATCGCTTAAACAGTTGGCAACTGAACAAGTCAATGTTTGTACCATCGAAGACCCGATTGAAATGCTTGAACCGAGTTTCAACCAAATGCAAGTCAATCAAGGGATTGATCTCGGTTTTGCTGATGGTATTCGTGCCTTAATGCGTCAAGATCCAGACATTATTATGGTCGGAGAGATTCGTGACCAAGATACGGCAAATATGGCTATTCAAGCTGCACTCACTGGTCACTTAGTTCTATCAACTTTGCATACCAATGATGCGCCTTCAAGCTTGACGCGTTTGCATGATTTAGGGATACAACCTTTTTTAACTGCTGCAACGATTTTGGGTGTGCTTGCACAACGTTTAGTACGAAAATTATGCCCACATTGTAAGCAAGAAACCTTTATTAATGAACAAGAGTGGAAGCATCTAACTTTTGGTTATCAGACTAAAATGCCTGATTTTGTTTTTAAAGCAGTTGGATGTGAAGAGTGTCGTCAAACGGGTTATAAAGGACGCGTCGGAATTTATGAGTTCATGCCAGTGAGTCTAGAGGCTAAACAAAAAATTAGCGCCAATGGCACATTAGATGAGTTAAGAGCACAGGCAAAAAAAGAAGGTGTTGAACCTTTAAGAATTTCAGGTGCGCGTAAGGTGTTGGAAGGTACAACAACCCTTGAAGAAGTACTCAGAGTCGTACCGTTGAATTGATTATTGATTTTAAATACAGGTTTTTAAATGTGGATGGATTAGTTTTCACCCACACTTTTTGCATATCCAATTTGTAAAAAATGTTTTTCTTTTGTCGTGAAATATTGAAAAATATTAAAGTGGTTATTTTCTAGAAGATATCGGATTTTTATGACAATCCAGTATTTTCCAAACAAATTTTCATTAAAAAAGTAAATTTTTTGCTATAACTTAAAAAAGCAGTATGCGCTGATTCATACTGCTTGTTCCCACATTTTTTGTTTTGTTTATCGTAATTTTTGTTATTTGGTTAGAATGAGGCGGTTATTACGTGTTAAACGTAAACGATATTCTTCTCCTGCATGCAGGATGCGAATTTCACGTCCTAAAGAAAATAAGTTATTTGAATGTAACATTGGAAGTGATTGATGTGATTCAGTATTACGTGTAAATAAGCTAAAAGGTGCGTTCATTATTGTGTTACTCCGAGTGGGGTGCTGTCTAATTGTTTTAAATGATAATCATTATCGAATGGGTCTGTCAACGATAATTTTTATCATTTATAAAATATCTATAATTACTTACAATTTGTAAAACTTTGCATGAGTAAATTTATGTCTAAACCTTCTATTCACGTCGCAATCGCATTACTGTTTCATCATGGCAAAGTTTTAGTTGGATGGCGTAATGCAGATCAGCATCAGGGCAATAAATATGAATTCCCAGGTGGGAAAGTAGAATCAGGGGAAACACCTGAGCAGGCTTGCTGTCGTGAAGTTTTTGAAGAAGTCGGTGTGGGAATAGATCACTGGCATCAGTTTGATGTTATTCACCATGATTATGAAGATATAGAAGTCTTTTTACATATTTTTCATACACACATTACAGAAGAATATTTGGCTGATATTCAAAAGCCTTGGACATGGTATCGCCGTGAACAATTACTAGAATTAAATTTCCCTAAAGCCAATCAAGCAATGATTCAGCGCTTATATTGGTCGCATCAGATTAAAATTTCAGACCAACTTGCTCATTATCAACCTGAAAATAAAGATCAGCTTTTTTATTGGCGAATAAATGCTCATTGTTCTGAAATGGAACAAGATATTGAGCAACTTAAGCGAATAAATGCTCATTGTTCTGAAATGGAACAAGATATTGAGCAACTTAAGCGAACAAATATAGATGATTTATCTCAAATTATCCTGAGTGTCGATGTATGGAAAATGCTACCAGTAGTCATGCAAAAGCACGTTTCTGCGGTACATTTTAAGCATAATCAATTGATGGATTTGGTCGTTGGGCAATTACCTATTGGAATACGCTGTATAGCAGCCTGTCACGATCTTGTGTCATTACAGCATGCGCAGCGTTTAGGTTTTGATGCTGTTACGTTAAGCCCTGTATTAAAAACGCAGACGCATCCTAATAGTATTGAACTGGGTTGGGAAAAGTTTGCTGAATATGCAAAAACGGTAGATATTCCAATTTTTGCATTAGGTGGGTTATCTCTACATGATTTAAAAATTGCCCAACAATATGGGGCATATGGTGTTGCAGGAATACGTCAGTTTTAATTCAAACTATAGATTAAATTCTTTAGATCCACGCAACAATTAATTTATCAACATACTGAATAAATGTTCATACACTTTATCGATTATTACTATCCCTAAGAACAATTCCTATAATCATAAACGTTGCAGTTGTCTTAATGCTTCTGCAATAGTTTGTGTTTTCTGGCTGTGTTGTGCGGATTGTAAAATCACATTCCAAAACATTTTTTTCTGTGTCGTACTTTGTGTAAAACTTAAACCACGGCGAGCCAGTGACTCAGCATTGGCGTATTGTTTCTTTTGGTTGGCAATACGCGCTAAATACAAAAAGGTTTCTGCCGATTGTGGTGCGATACGCTGTGCATTAATTGCAGCGCGTTCAGCATCATCCCATTGTCCTTTTTGGAAAGCCAATTGAGTTTGCTGTATCAATAGTTTAAATGCAGGTATATTTTGTCCATCATCAAAAGTAGCTGTTTGTACTTTTTGCTGTGGAATTAAGACCGGAATTTTTTCACGCTGTATATCGGGATGATGATAAGGCGTAATTTTTACACCATCAGGTGTAGGAATCGTAGGAGGCTTTGATAATTCAGTTACTTTCGCAATATGTGGCTTTTGCTCAGGTGTCGTTTGACACCCAACCAAAGCCAATATCACCATGAAGCTAGCAGTATATTTTGTCGCACGGTTCATCATAAGCGCTCATCTATCCATCATGTAAAAGATGTTCAGCATCTAGTTGTTATAACTTCCGCTCGAAATGACCTGACCTTTTGAATTGGATAAGTCTTGATCCATATTGCTTTCACTCTCACGGATATAATTTTCGATCGAATCACCAGATTTTGGCTGAGAAGCATTATGTTCAGTATCAGGGGTGTATTGAGGATCAACTTGATAATGTGGCATTCCACATGCAGTCGCTCTATTGGGTACTGTATGGCGCAATAGTGGGATGTAGAAAGCACCGTCACAACCTTGAGCAGAAAGTTCACCTGTTGCAGAGTCAATCCATTGCCAAGAAACGTCATCAGGTTGGCGCAGATTGACTGGTTTTTGTCTTAACTGCTTCATGACATTAATCCAAACAGGTAGTGCACCCGATGAACCTGTTAATCCAGTCACTTTGTTGTTGTCTAAACCTAACCAAACCACAGCCAAGTGATTACCCGAATAACCTGCAAACCATGAGTCACGAGTGTCGTTTGTCGTTCCTGATTTTCCTGCTAATTTTAAATCGGTAGGGAGTGTGTTGTAGGCTGCTTTTCCTGTACCTGCTGACATGACTTGTTGCAAACCATAATTGAGTAAGAATGCAGCTGCTGGATCAATCGTTTGTTGAACATTTAAACCGAACCGTTCTAATAAACGTCCATTTGAATCTACAACAGTACGAATGGCTTTATTTGGATATTTGAAGCCACCAGTTGCGAAGTTTCCATAAATACTCAGCATTTCCATTGGTGACATATCCACTGCGCCAAGGAAAATAGAAGGGTAGTTTGGAATTTTTGATGTCACACCAAATTTAGTCAAATTATTACTAAAGGTTGAAATACCAAATTCATTGCCTAAACGGACTGCAGAAAGGTTATATGAGTTTGCTAGTGCTTGAACCAGTGGGACATAACCATAACTACTACCACTGTAGTTTTTGGGTGTCCACGTTTTATTACCGTCTATAGGTAAACTAATAGGTGCATCTTCAATTTGAGTTGCCCAGTTATAGCGACCAGATTCTAACGCACTTAAATAAATCACAGGTTTGAGTAATGAACCCACTTGGCGTTTTGCATCTAATGTACGGTTAAAGCCAGTAAAGTCTTGCGTTGAACCAACAGCAGCAATCAGTTCACCATTTTCAGGACGAGCAACTAAAACAGCACCTTGTAAATCTTTCAAACGTGAAGGATTAGCATTGGCTAAACGGCTGACTGTTTCTCTGAAGCTATTTTGTACTCTAGTCTGTGCAATAGGATCAAGCGTGGTAAAAATTCTTAAACCCTGATTGGTTAAATCTGATTCTTGATATTCTGTTTTTAATTGGCGACGAACAATATCTAAAAAGTCAGGGAATGCCGCAGTTCCAATTGTAGGTTTACTCACTACATTTAAAGGACGTGCAATTTCTTTTTCATATTGTGATTGATCTAAATAACCCATGACCAACATATTATTCAGTACAATATCTCGACGTTTTTTTGCACCTTCTGGGTTTTTCCACGGATTATATAAAGTCGGACCTTGTACTAAGCCCACCAAGAAAGCTTGTTGGGAAATATTCAATTCACGCAAAGGCATACCAAAATAAAACTGCGATGCCAAGCCATAACCATTTACTGAATAATTGCCGCTTTGACCTAAATTGACTTCATTTAAATACGCTTCTAAAAGTTCATCTTTGCTGTAATGTAATTCTAATAAAAGAGACATCAATGCTTCATTGATTTTACGTTTGATGGTCTTTTCTGGCGTTAAAAAGAAATTTTTGACCAACTGTTGCGTCAGTGTAGAGCCACCTTGACGTTTACCACCTGTGACATTACTCACGAGTGCACGTGCTGTACCACGGAAGGAAATACCATGATGATGATAAAAATTTCGATCTTCTGTCGCAATTAAAGCTTCAATTAAAGGCTTAGGAACTTTATCTAATTTGATGAGCACACGGTCTTCATTGTGCTGCGGATAAATACCACCAATCAGCATCGGCTCTAAACGTGCGATTCCAGTATTGGTGGGTTTGGTTGCTTTAACATCTGCAACCGTATCACCTGTAAATGTTACTTGTAAAACTTGTTCAGGATCTACACTATCGCCAAAGTCAAAACCACGTGTATGCACATAGGTTGAATTTGCTTGAGTGAGGTAACTACCTGATTTGGTATAGTTATCACTACTTTTATAACCGAGTAATTTGAGTTCTTGTTCAAAATCACTTTGGGCAATTGGCGCAGTTGCATAAATTTCTAATGGGCGAGCGAATACTTTCGCAGGAATTTCCCAGCGATTGCCTTCAAATTTGTCCCGAATGACATTATCAAGTCGAATCACATAGATACTAAATGCGAGAAATGCTGCAATTACCAATACACAAAAGATCAGTGCAAATAAGCCAATACCACGTTCGGTCTTCATATATAGATGATAGTGCCCTGTTTATTTTAGTTAATGATGCGAAGATTTTCTTAAATTTGCAATAATAAAACTGTGTAATACACAAATTTAAAGTTATTTTAAACATTCTCATGGTTTTTCATTTATGAATGTTTTTCTAAATATATTTTGATAGTGTTATTATATCTCAGAATTTCAGTGGAGCTACAGCATCTGTGCAAATTTCACCAAAGACATTTCGTAACATTGGTTTAATTGGAAGACCGGATAAATCTTCAGTGGTCGATACGTTATGCCTGATTCATGATCATTTATTAAGTCTTGGTTTGCATCCAGTTTTTGATACTGCGACTGCAGAACTGGTACCTTATAAGAATACGCAAACTGTCAGTAAAAATTTACTGGGTGAGGTTGTAGATTTGGTCATTGTTGTGGGTGGAGATGGCTCTTTACTGCATGCTGCACGCGCTTTAGTGAAATATAATACCCCTGTATTGGGGGTGAACCGAGGTCGTTTAGGTTTTTTAACAGACATTACACCAACGGAAGTTATTTTTAAACTAGATCAAGTACTTAAAGGTGATTTTCAACTGGATCGCCGCTTTTTATTGGAAATAGAAATTCGCAGTAAAAATGAAATTATTTATGATGCGATTGCTTTGAATGATGTGGTACTTCATTCGGGTAAATCAGTACATATGATTGATTTTGAATTGAATATTGATGGGCAATATGTATACCGTCAACACAGCGATGGGCTTATTGTTTCTACGCCTACAGGTTCAACTGCTTATGCGTTATCTGGTGGTGGGCCCATCGTTCATCCGAGTATGGATGCAATTGCTTTAGTGCCGATGCATCCACATACTTTGTCATCACGCCCGATTGTGGTGGGTGGGCAAAGTGAAATTAAAATAGTGATTCGTGAAAATCGTGTTTTGCCTATGGTCAGTGCTGATGGGCAAAATAGTGTTTCATTAAATGTGGGGGATAGTTTGCATATTCGCAAACATCCATTCAAACTTATACTGTTACATCCACCTGGTTATGACTTCTATATGGCATGTCGTACAAAATTAGGGTGGAATCAAGATTTTGACTCTTTTCAGCAGGATTAACCATGAATATTGAACAAATGCTTTCTATTTTGGATGCTGATATTGTTGAGCGTTTAAAAACAGCGATTGAAATTGGTAAATGGCCAAATGGTGTGGCGTTGACTGCTGAACAACGTCAAACCTGTATGCAAGCAGTGATTGCTTGGGAACATCAAAATGTCGATGCTAAGCAACGTACGGGTTATATTGACAAAGGGCATAAGGAAGAAGGCGAGGAGTGTGATTCTCACGTACCTGAGCCAGAATTTAAACCGATTCGTTTTGTGTAATTGATTTGAAAAAAGGATTACATGGTGAATGAGCTGTGTGATTCTTTTATTTTCTATAATAAAAATGTCCCAAATTTTAAAAATGAAAAACTTTAATTCAACTTACTTTTTATTCCTCCTAAGCATTTTGTTTTCAACTTCAATTTTTGCTGAAAAACCTATTGAATGTTTATTGGACGTTGTTGTTATATCTAGTCAAAAGTATGCACAGCCTATGACCAAGCATACATCTATTAAAAATGATGGCTCGCCTATGCTTTTAATTGGAATTGATATTCAAGATGCTAGAGCAGCATTTAGTTCAACGAAAATGAAAAGCCATCAAAAATATTGTGCAAGTTTGATTGGACAACATAAGGACGCATATTTGTCAGGTCGTTATGATGAGCGAAACCTTCAAATTCGAATTGATGATCAACTCAAACTAAGAAATATTCATTCTTCAGGTAAAAGTTATCCATTTTGGACTGAATTTTACTATCTAGAGAAAAGTGAATAACATATAGTTTTCTAATCACTTTTCTATAGATCAAAGTACTAAAACCGATTTTTCCAAAGCTCTCTTGCTTTGACCATCGCTTCTTCATAGCTGTCTACAACACCCATCGTATACAGTGCGATACCCATGGTTTCAGGAACTGCAATTTCACCATATTCATGGGTTTGCGTACCTTCCCAAACCTCTTTAAATACGGCTAAATCAAGTTCTTCTTCCGCAGGCGAACGATTGTCTGTGAGTTTAGGCAATTCATGCTCGTACAATTCACCATTTTTAATTCCGCAGACTAATGTTTTTGCATCAGGATTACGTTCAAACTCACCACCTTCACCTTTGATCACCGCGCTATTTTGATAGCCCAATTGAAAAGCTGACTGTTGGTGTGAACTTCTATAAGCAGGGTGGAAAATGGCTTGCATAGTTGCTTTGGCATCAAATGGATTAATCAAACGTGCAAGGGTATGAATTGGAGAACGTAACCCCATCACATTTCGTAGTCCGATTAAATCTGACAATATGGGTGAAATCACTTCTAAAGGTAGGAAGGCAAAATTTCGCTGTTCAAGTTGTTGTTTGACTTCAGCTTCATTTTGGCAAATTGGAAAGCCCAAATATTCTAAAACTTGTTCAGTATAAACTCGATTGATCGTATGTCCTGATGCGCCGTGCATGACGATTGTATAACCATGCTTTGCCAGTGTTAATGCGGAAAGCAAAAACCATGGGAAATGTTTTCTTTTTCCCGCATAGGATGACCAATCTAAATCGACATCAAGTGACTGAAAATTTAATTGATCTTTGGTGGCTTGTACAAAACCTGTGAGTTCATCTACAGATTCTTCTTTGACACGAAGTAACATCAAAAAAGCCCCTAACTGCACGTCCAAAACCTCATCTTTTAAGATCATTGAAAATGCGTGGTAGGCTTCATCATAAGTCAACGAACGTGCACCATTTTTTCCTTTTCCAATGATGCGAATGTATTGTGCAAAAGGATGCTCAACATCTTTATAAATATTACGTTTAGTGTTCATACGGATGTGGGAAATGGCGAATCAACATTGTCATACACTATGCCATAAAAGGCTAAGATGTTATAGCAATTAGCTTTATTGTATGAAGGCTCCATCCCAATATATAGAATTGAACTATTGAAATGATTTGAGCTTTTAAGAACTATAAATGAGTTATTGGATCACATAATACATTTTTAGTATTTATTAAAAAAAGAGAGTCATTTATTTAGAATTATTTAAAACTTAGCGCAATTGGTTTTAAATATGTGTACCTATCCTCAGATTCTGTCTTTAGGCAATGCTCTTCAAGAACAAATGTTCTCTGAAGGGATCACTATTATCAAAATTATTCTAATTCTCTGTTTTATTTGAGGAGTTTTGGGACGTGTACGGATTATTCGCTAGAAAAGGATATTCTTGTTCGCATATTTAAGGATAAAAGTCTCTATGACTAAGAAACCGCTTTATAAATCACTATATTTTCAGGTGATTGTTGCAATTATTTTAGGTGTGCTCGTTGGACATTATTTCCCAAGCGGTAAAGAACTTGTTGATGGCGTATCGAAAAGTGTTCCTGGTTTAGGGGAACAACTCAAACCTTTGGGTGACGGGTTTATTAAACTGATAAAAATGATTATCGCGCCCGTGATTTTCTGTACGGTCGTGAGTGGTATCGCGGGTATGGAAAGCATGAAATCTGTTGGGAAAACAGGTGGTATTGCGCTTCTATATTTTGAAGTGGTATCAACTATTGCTTTGATCATTGGTTTGGTCGTGATCAATATTGCTAAGCCTGGTGTGGGCATGAATATTGATCCTGCAACTTTAGATGCTTCTAGTATTAGCAAGTATGTAGAAAAAGGTGCTGAGCAATCGACAGTTGATTTCTTCTTGCACATTATTCCAGATACGGTTGTCGGTGCATTTGCACAAGGTGAAATTCTTCAAGTGCTGTTGTTTGCACTGTTGTTTGGTTTTGCTCTGCATAGATTGGGTGATGCGGGTAAACCTGTATTGAACTTTATTGATCAAGTTTCACATGTGTTTTTTAACATTGTAAATATGATCATGAAACTTGCACCCATCGGGGCATTCGGTGCGATGGCATTTACCATTGGTAAATATGGTATTGGTAGCTTGGCGCAATTGTTCCAGTTGATTTTATGTTTCTATATCACGTGTTTATTATTTATTTTTATCATTCTTGGTTCGATCAGTCGTTTCTGTGGGTTTAGTATTTTAAAAATGATTCGTATGATTCGTGAAGAGTTATTGATCGTTTTGGGTACTTCATCTTCAGAATCTGTACTGCCACGTATGTTGAAAAAGCTTGAAATTGCAGGTTGTGAAAAATCAGTCGTCGGTTTAGTGATTCCAACAGGTTATTCATTCAACCTTGATGGTACGTCTATTTATCTGACCATGGCAGCAATTTTCATTGCACAAGCGACCAATACGCATCTTGATATTTGGCATGAATTAACTTTACTTGCAGTACTTTTGATTTCTTCAAAAGGTGCGGCTGGCGTAACGGGTTCTGGCTTTATCGTGATGGCAGCAACTCTATCCGCAGTAGGTCATATTCCTGTTGCAGGCTTAGCATTGATTTTAGGTATTGATCGTTTTATGTCTGAAGCACGTGCTTTGACAAACTTGGTCGGTAATTCATTGGCAACGATTGTTGTGGCAAAATGGGTGGGTAAGCTAGATACTGAAAAATTCCATGATGCTTTAAATAATCCTGCAGAAGTTGATCGTAAAATGCTTGAAGATTCAACTCAAATTGAGGTAAATCTTCAGAAATCGTAATTTTTTGTATCGTCTTATGTTGTAAATGAAGGAGGCTACGGCCTTCTTTTTTATTTTTCACGATAATTGATTTCGTCGACTATTATTGGGTCAAATTTTTTTCCTAACATATGTATTCTTAAGCATTGACGATTTCTTGATCCAAAAATTAAAAAGAATAATTTGAGATTCGATTATTTTCCGACAAAATTTTTCCTATCGTTATATATTATCTCTTTATTTTTTCCGATATGTAGAAATAATAAGACTGATCAAAGATGCTGGATGGGTTTATTATAAAAAAATAGGTATAAAAAACAATCATAAAATGATCGATACATAAATTATTTACTATTTAGTGATGAAAGCTCAGCAAAATTCACAACAAGCTGAATAATACTATTCGAGAAATTTTTCAAAATATGGCAGAATATGCGGTTTTAAAGATTTTAGAGGATTGGCAGCATGCGCTTTGTTGATGAAGCAGTCATTACCGTAGAGGCTGGCGACGGTGGCAATGGCGTAGCTAGTTTTCGCCGTGAAAAATTTGTCCCATTTGGTGGTCCAGATGGTGGTGATGGTGGTCGTGGCGGGATGGTTTATGTTCAAGCCACTGACGACACCAGTACTTTAGTAGATTATCGTTATACACGTAGATTCCGTGCTGAACGTGCTAAAAATGGCCGTGGTGCAAACTGTGCAGGTCGTGGCGGTGAAGATGTCGTATTATTTGTTCCAGTGGGGACAACGATTGTAGATACTGAATCTGGCGATATTATTGGCGATCTAGTTGCAGATGGTCAAAAAGTTTTAGTTGCACTTGGTGGCGATGGTGGTTTAGGCAATACGCATTTCAAATCATCTACAAACCGTGCACCGCGTAAATGTACACATGGGCAGAAAGGTGAATTCCGTGAAATTCGTTTAGAACTTAAAGTTCTTGCGGATGTGGGTTTATTGGGTATGCCAAATGCAGGTAAATCTACCTTTATTCGTGCAGTATCAGCAGCAAAACCAAAAGTTGCAGATTATCCATTTACCACGATGGTTCCAAACCTTGGTGTTGTAGATGCCGATCGTCATCGCTCATTTGTTATGGCAGATATTCCAGGGCTTATTGAAGGTGCGTCGGAAGGTGCAGGCTTAGGGATTCGTTTCCTTAAACATTTGGCACGTACACGTATTCTGTTACATATTGTCGATGTGCAGCCGATTGATGGTTCAGATCCTGCATATAACGCAAAAGCGATTATGGAAGAATTGAAAAAATTCTCTCCAACTTTAGCGCAATTACCGATTGTTCTTGTTTTAAATAAACTTGATCAATTAAATGATGATACTCAAGAAGAATGGTGTAATCATATTCTTCAAGAATTACAATGGGATGGTCCAGTATTTAAAACTTCAGGCTTGCTTGAAGAAGGGACAAAACCAGTTGTATATTATCTAATGGATCAGATTGAACAACAACGTGAGTTGGAAGCAGAAGATCCTGAATACGCAGCGAAAATGAAAGCGTTCCGTGATCAGCTTGAAGCTGAAACACGTGAACAAACCATCGCAGCGAAAGAAGCTTATCGTGAAATGCGTCGTCAACAACGTCTTGCTGGAACGTTGCTTGATGATGAAGACGATGAAGATGAAGACGGTGATGATGGCGAAATGGAAGTGCATTACGTACGTTAATTTTCAGGATTACATTCACCTGAAAAAATGTAACTGAGGACAAGATGATAGAAGTGGTAGATGGGCAACGTCAGCTCAAGGCTTTAAAACGTATCGTTGTTAAAATCGGATCATCTTTACTCACAGCAAATGGGCAAGGTTTAGATTTGCAGGCAATTTCACATTGGGCGAAACAAATTGCAGATCTACACAATGTAGGGCATGAGATTATTCTTGTGTCATCAGGCGCTGTGGCTGAAGGTATGGTTCGTATGAAGCTAGACAGCCGACCCACCGATCTACCCAGTCTGCAAGCTTGTGCCGCAATTGGTCAAATGGGGCTCATTTATACTTGGTCAAGCGTATTGGAAAAACATTCCATTCAAACTGCACAAGTACTATTAACTCATGATGATCTTGCAGACCGTCGTCGTTACCTAAACTCTTGTGATGCTTTGCAGAATCTAATTGATTGGCGTGTGATACCCGTTATTAATGAAAATGATACAGTATCAACCGATGAAATTCGTTTTGGCGATAACGATACTTTAGCGGCAATGGTGGCAGGTCAAGTCCATGCGGACTTACTGATTATCCTGACCGATCAACAAGGCATGTTCGATTCTGATCCGCGTTCAAATCCAAATGCAAAACTGTTCCATACCGTTCGTGCAATGGATGAAACTTTGTTCGATATGGCAGGTGGTGGTGGTAAGTTTGGGCGTGGTGGTATGTTGACCAAAGTTCGTGCGGCTCGCCTTGCTGCTAAATCAGGTTGTCCAACTTTAATTGCCAGTGGTGAAAGTGACCAAGTCTTAGCTCGTTTAATGGCGGGTGAACTATTGGGTACTTTATTTATCACCGATGATGATCGTTTGACAGCACACCAACAATGGTTAGCAGCACATTTACAAACTGCAGGACGTTTAGTTTTGGATGATGGTGCAGTTAAAGCGATTAAAGAAAATCATCGCAGTTTATTACCTGTTGGCGTGAAAGCTGTAGAAGGGCATTTTGAACGTGGTGATGTTGTGGAATGTGTAGACATACACGGTCACCGTGTTGCTGTTGGTCGTGTGAATTTTAGTTCACGTTCGGCAGAAATCGTCAAAGGTTTGGCTTCGGATAAGGTTTATCAAGTTCTAGGTGAAGCGCGCTCTTTGGAAATGATTCATCGTAACCATATGTCAATCTATTGATTCATTGAAAGATTATCGTGAAATATAACCTCGCTATGGCGGGGTTTTTATTTGGAAATGATTATAGAGGCTTTATCATTATATAAATTAGACTTAACTATTTTCTATCCAAGTATCTATTTTGAATAAAAATATTGATTATGAAGTCTAGAGTATCCTTACACACCTTTAGTAAAATCGTCAGCACTATTTAATTTACATTTAAGGTATCAAAAGCCTTTAATCTTTTTATCAGATATTTTGGATAAGTCTCTAAAATTTGTGAATTAAAAACAATCTTTAGTCTTTCTGTCACCAGAATCAACGATAAAACTAAGTTAATTCAGTAACAACATAAATATAGGGTATCGTGACTTTTACTATGACATTAGGCTAATTTTTTCTCATCTTCTAAATAAGGTAATAACTGATTTTCACCGACCATATATTTAAAATCTGCCAAACTCAGCATTGCTAAATCTTCTTCACTATTGCCATAAGCATAGATTTTACTGTATTGATTTAGATCGTATTTGCTTAAAATTCTAAGTCGTTTTTGGTCAGAACTACAATCTGGTGTTGAATAAGATCCCGTAAATTTACCATCTAAAATTTCAGTTTCGGTACAAATTAAATCGATTTTTAAAATTTGGCAAATCATCTCGAGGTAAATATCAACAGATGCAGAAACCAATACAACATCGTCACCATTATTTTGATGTTTTAATAATTGTTGAAATAGTTCGGGATCCAGTTGAGCCATTAACCGATGTGAATAATCGGCAGCTAAGTCTAAAATTTCATTTGAATTCGCATTTTTAAACATGGCATTAAATAAGCGAATACGCATTGAATTCGCAGGATAAATTTTTAAATAATAGGCTTGAATCCAAGGTAAAATTTTAATACCTTGTCGCACAATGTGTCGTTTGGACAATGCATAGAAGATAAACCCTGTGAAACTGTCTTTTTTGCACAAGGTTCCATCAAAATCAAATAAGGCTAGGTTCTTATACGTTTTGCTCGTTGCATGCATGTTTCATATCGTCCGTTTACGCGGCTTGCATACCAGTTGGTATTATAATCACGACTCAATTTAGGACCCGAAATGACCACTTCAGGCATGATGGCATAAATTGGGGCTTTGCCAATTTTTTCTTTATAAAGTTTAGTCACTACTATATACGTCTGTGTTTTTTCGAAGCCTTTTTCTTTCTCTTTTTTCAAATCATTACGTAATTGGCGTGAAGTCACCAAAACATTATTTTTTGAAAATAAAGTGATTAATGCTTTTTCAGTGGTTGTTAAGACAGGACGTGGATCGCCATTTTTATCATAAGAGAGCAAATCTCCATCTAAATCCAAGTCGATATCTGTAATTTTCTCAATCATTTTTTGGAAAGCAGCATTGCGACTTGAATACATGCCAGAGTTGTAATCTGCAAAACGATAGATAGGCTTTTCATAGTCGGCAGGGTACATCATTAAACGGTGAATACCGTAGTACAAGCCGCCATATTGAGTATATAAATCATCCCGTAATTGATTAATATTCATACTGCTGCGCTTATTGTCTTTGGCATAGTTAATATGAACTTGCATAGAGCCTAAAGTGGTAATCGGATTCAATTTTTCGGCAAAATCTTGACCAACAAATTTTGCAGCACCTGTTAAGGCACTGATATGATAATGCTTGGTCATATAGTCAAAAATTTCACGATAAAGCACATCAAGTTCTTTTTCGTTTTTAACGCGACTCATTTGTTTTAAATAGTTATCTTCAGGTGTGGGTTGATTTTTTAAAACATCCTGAAAATATTCTGCAATTGGAGGACCAATTGTCGTGCCTAATTTTGCTTCAAATTTTTCTTGTAAACGTGAGCTGACTTCTTTAACTGCTTTTTCACCGAGTCCTGGAACATTTGGATTGGCAATAAAATTAGATTCTTGATCAACTACCGCAATAATAGTGCATACATTTTCTTTGCTACGAGGGATTTTGAGTTCTTCTGTAATATTGAAAATATCTTTTGCCCAAGACTTACGGTCATTGACACGATTTGGAATAAGACTACGAATTTGATCGCTTTCTAATGTTGGTTCATCATCATGAGACCACCAAGAACCATTACCACAGGCTGTAAGTCCGTAGGCGATAGAAATCAAGAAAACAGAACGAAGCAAGTTTTTTTGTGGACCAATTTTTTTCATACTGGTGAAAACACGTCTAGAAATTGATGAGCTCATTGAGATGATGAAGTATACTATGTCTAACTTAAAATGTATGAATATATATGTATATTGGTCCGTACCAACTGTCAAATAATTTAATTGTCGCCCCTATGGCGGGTGTCACAGATCGTCCATTCAGAACGCTGTGTAAATATTTTGGTGCAGGGCATGCGGTCAGTGAAATGATGACTTCTGATCAAACTTTGCGAATGTCTAAAAAGAGTTTGTATCGTGCTAATTTTGATGGAGAATTAGCTCCAATTTCTGCACAAATTGCAGGTTCAGATCCTGAACAATTGGCTGAAGCAGCACGTTATCAAGTGTCAAATGGTGCCCAGATTGTAGATATTAATATGGGCTGTCCTGCTAAAAAAGTGTGTAATAAACTTGCAGGTTCTGCACTATTAAAAGATGAAGATTTGGTTGCTCGAATTTTGGATGCTGTGGTTGCCGCAGTGGATGTCCCCGTGACTTTAAAAACTCGTTTGGGCTTTTTAAATGGTCATGAAAATATTATACGTGTGGCAAAACGTGCTGAAGAATCGGGTATTGCTGCATTGGCATTGCATGGTCGTACTCGTGAAGATATGTATTTAAATACAGCGCGTTATAGTTTAATTAAAGAAGTAAAAGGGATGTTGAACATCCCTGTGATTGCCAATGGTGACATCGATAGCCCAGAAAAAGCTAAATATGTACTGGATTATACAGGTGCAGATGCTGTGATGATTGGTCGTGCAGCACAGGGTCGACCATGGATTTTTCGGGAAATTGCCCACTATTTAGAAACAGGTCAACATTTAGCAGCGCCAAATATTCAAGAAGTTAAAGAAGTATTATTAGGACACCTGTCTGAACTTTATCAGTTTTATGGTGAATATTCAGGTTGTAGAATTGCACGTAAACATATCGCTTGGTATACCAAAGGTTTACATTCGAGTAATGATTTTCGTCAGAATATGTATAAGGTTGAAAACACCATCCAACAGGCTAAGGTAGTTGAAGAATACTTCAACCTTTTATTGGATCAGGGGAGTTTGATGAGCGATGTTCAGGTTGAGCATGTAAATTTGTTGGATGTTTAAAGATAGGCACTATCAGCTCTCATTTTTAGTGTGCAGTTTATAAATTTGCCGATGGCTAAATGCTATTTAAGTTGTGTACTTGAAAATGAATAGTGGTGCTTCACAAAGTATGCTGTTGCTATGTTAGTGATCATTATAATGTTGTGAAGTATTAAAAATACGATTAATCGAAAATGGGTTTATCATGAGTAATCAAAATTTATTAATCATGGCGCAATACAATATTTGGGCGACAGCTCGCCTAACTCAGTCGTTACAGCTCATCACAAGCGAAGACTTCCATAGAGATATTGGTCTGTTTTTTAATAGCATTGCAGGAACACTGAACCATTTACTTCTAGGTGAGCATTATTTATGGTTTTCACGTTTTAAAGAAGGTACTTCACCTACAATTGCTTTGGATACTATTCTGCATTCAGATAAAAACACATTGTTAAATGAACTTAATCTAAAATCTCAGAACTGGATTGATTTTATTCAACAATTGGATGATGAGCGTCTGAAGGGGCAACTGACTTATCGACGTGTGAATGGTGAACAGCTGACTTTACCTTTTGCTGCAACATTGATGCATGTTTTTAATCATGGTACACATCACAGAGGTCAAATTACCGCAGCACTCACCATGATGGGCTATCCATGCCCAGAACTTGATCTTGTGTATATGCTGGCAGAACAGGCAAGGACACAATCTTGAACTATTTGAAATAGAATTTTGGTAGCAATTCATTTATTCCGTAAATTGATCTACACCAAAGGGTAGAAAATGCCAAACCCTAAGTAGATATAAATTACTCAGAACTCATTTCTACGACCAATTGGTTCATCAAATCTTGCGCTTCTAATTCACGAATTTGGGAAACATTAGAACCTGCCCAAAATGCGCCATAGTCAACTTCACCATTTTTAACTGCTAAAGTATTTAATTGTTTGGCTAAGTCATAAGCATAGGGATAGGGTGCAACTGAAGGACGATCTGGGTGATCAACTATTGTATGCCAAAGGTTAATTAAACCACGGGCAGGGCGGCCAGATATGCTTGAAGTAATCTGTGTTAATGGTTGATTAAATAATGCTTTGCGATAAGCAGCATTTGCATTTGAAGATTTACACTGTACAAAGGCAGTACCCAGCTGAACAGCATCTGCTCCAATTTTTAACATGGCTTTGGCTTGCTTACCATTCATAATGCCACCAGCAGCAATAACTGGCAACGTACAATGCTGTTTAATCAGTTGTACTAAATCCGCGGTTTTAATTGCCGCATCAATATTCTGGTTGAAAATACCACGGTGTCCACCTGCTTCAATCCCCTGAGCAATAATAATATCTATCCCAGCTTCTTGAATGATTAAAGCTTCAGCTAAATTGGTAGCGGAAACCATGGTTACAATACCTACAGCTTTTAATTGCTGAATTTGATACTCATGTGGAATACCAAAGTGGAAGCTGACAGCTTTAGGTAGTGTTTCTAAGCAAAGGTTTAAAAAGTCGTCATTATCTAAAAAACTTGGATAAATACATTTCAATTCAGTGGGCGCAGTTGCAGCAAACTTCTCGAAATGGTGCTTAATATTTTCAGTCCAAGCATGATTTAAACTTATGTTTAAATTTGCAGGTTCATGACAAAAAAAGTTTAATTGAAAAGGCTTTTCAGTTAAAGCCAGAGTTTCTAAAATTTGTTTTCTTGCGGATTCAATTGAATTTGCTCCCAAACCCAATGAACCAAGTCCACCTTGATTCGACACTTCCGCAGCCAGTTGTGGAGTCGAGACACCTGCCATGGGTGCAAGGAGTATCGGGTGTTTAATTCCCAATAGATTTAATATAGACATACTTTTTATTCCCTAAGTTTCTATTTACTTTGCCGAAGCTGAAATGAATTAGCAAATTATGTTGAATATTTATTATAAAAATATAACTAAAATACATCTTATTGATGTTAATAAAAGAACCAATCAGAATTAAATAGGTGAAACATGAAAAAGTGAGCCAATCCAACTTGAGAAAGCCATAGCTAAAACACCCCAAATAGCAACACGCATACTTCCTTTCAGCATGGATGTTCCTGCGAAATAACTAGAGATAGCACCTAAAATGATTAAAGATAAAATACCGACTACGAGTACGACTTTATCTAAATAGGCATCTGGACTAAATAAGATTGCGAGCATTGGTAATAATGCACCAATTGAGAATGAAAGTGCAGATGAGCCAGCAGCTTGTAATGGTTTCGCAGCAGTCATTTCATTAATACCAATTTCATCACGCGCATGTGCTTCTAAAGCATCTTTTTCAGTCAGTTGTACTGCAACTTGATGGGCAAGATCGGGGTCTAAACCACGATAGATATAAATTTGAGTTAATTCTTTCAGTTCTAAATGTGGATTTTTTTCTAATTCACGGGCTTCAAATTTTAAGTCAGATTTTTCAATATCTAACTGTGATTTAACAGAAATATATTCACCGGCTGCCATAGATGTTGCACCAGAGATTAGCCCAGCTATACAAGTAATTAATAATGTATGACTCGAAGCGCCACTTGCCGCCATTCCCATAACTAAACTGGTCACAGAAATAATGCCATCATTTGCACCTAAAACAGCAGCCCTTAACCAACCTGTGCGTTGCATAAAATGTTGTTCTGAATGGTGAGAATGAAGCATGAGATATCTCGAATTTCAATGTGTATCTATGATTAAACTAATTGATTGCAGTAATGTGTATTATAAAAAAACTCCTACATGAGGAGCTTTTTCATTCTGAAAAATTAATGTTGAACTTTTTCTTTAACATGTTCAGCACCATGTTCAATTGCGCCTGCTGTAGCAGCAGTTGCATTTTTCGCAGCACCAATCGTTGCATCAGCAGCACTGACTGTAGCGCTAGCAGCAGTATCTACGGCAGTTGCAGTCGCATTTGCTGCATTATCAGCAGCTTGAGCAGTTGCATTGGCTGCATTTTGAGTTGCATTTTCAATATCCTTACCAGCTTGTTGTGCAGCATTTTCTAAATGCTCACCAGTAGTTGCACCTGTTTCAGGCGCTTTCTCTTTGCTACAACCAACAAATGTAACGGTAGCAACAAGACCTAAAGCAACAAGAAATTTATTCATTATCATTTACCTTTTATTGATTAATTTTTTGGCATCCAGCAGCTGGATGAATTAAATATAAACATAAAAAATCTTCAAATCAAAAAGTTATATGTAAAGTTTTTATAAGGACAATGTATGTGAGGATAGATTTTTGCATGGTCATTACATAATAAGACTTGGAAATATGATGAGGATAAGTTATGAATATTGATCGTATTAATTATTTTAATTGTTTTACATTCGAGGCTGAAATGAGTACAAAATACAATGAAGAAAGTGATTTTGATGACTAAATTCGTAATGGATGAATATTGAGGCAATGACAAAATAGAACTAATACCAAGCCTATTATTTAACTTATTGTTTAACATTGCTTTATAGTTTATTTAGGATAATAGGTATTTGATATAATTCAAAAATAATCATTTACAAGCGTATAAAAACACGATTAAATTGCTTCCAAAATGTGAAATATATCAAGAAATATTTCATATTGATGAATTTATAAGGTTTGAACTTGTAGATTTAAAAAATTTGTGAACTTGTTAATTGTTTTAAGGGGCGGTTTATATGTTGGATTTAAATTTATCCAGAAAAGTTCCTGATGAATTTGTTGCGTACGGTGAAAAACAGATTAGGAATTTACTCAACTCTGTAACAGGTGTTGAATTTGTTATGTTATGTACGTCTGATGGATTTGAAATTGCGCTCGCAAATAAGAAAAATATAACTAATTCGGGAAAAATTGCGGCAGTCAGTAGTTCTATTTTAGCGATGATCACCGCTTTTATTTCTGAAATTAACTTAATTGGTTGCCAAACAATTACCTTGGATGCAGAAAATGGTAAAGCTTTTTTAACGGCAATTCCTCATCCGCAATATCCTCTCGTGTTGGTTGCGATGACCAATAAAGAAATTTTATTGGGGCAAATATTGTACGAAATAAGAGTGGCATCGGAATTACTTATTAAGAATATATAATGCTTTATTTTAAAACTGATATAAAGTAAGCATGTAAGTGTTTTTTGAAATTAATGCGATGTATGTTGAAGTTATTTTATTTGTGTGGCATACATCTCATTAGTTTAAAAGATGATGAAATTTCTAAATAATCAAAAGAGTAATTTATTTTCACTTTACCCTTGAATAAGTATTATTTTTTATGTTATTAAAATATACATAGAACATAATTAATTAAAATTGATTATTTATCAGAATTAAAATATGTATTCAATTTAAAAGAATACTCATTTTATAAATTTTAGTTAGAAATTCTATTTCTAACTAAAATGGAACAAGCTTTGGTTGATCAAATTATTTGAATGACTAAAGCTGAAAACAACAATGTTTTTTTAATAAACGGGGATGCTCAATGGCTCGTATTACACTAGATCAATTAACTGATATCGATGGTTTTGTTTGTGCAGCATTGGTAGATAGCGAAAGCGGTCTATCTTTAGCAACAGCAGGAGCAGGCTTAGATTTAGAATTAGCAGCTGCAGGTAATACTGAAGTTGTTCGCGCTAAACGTAAAGTCGCAAAAGCTTTAAAATTAGATGACGTAATTGAAGATATTTTAATTACATTAGGTAAACAATATCACCTAATTCGCCCATTAGATTCAAATGAAAACTTGTTCCTATATCTCGTATTAGATCGTTCTAAATCTAACTTAGCGATGGCTCGTCATGAGTTAAAATCGTTTGAAAAAGAATTAGATTTTTCTTAATTCAAAGAAAAGCAATAAAAAACTCGTCTACGGACGAGTTTTTTATTGGCGGATCATGTATAACTCAAATAATGAGTATTTAAGTGTTGAACGAATATGTTACAAACAGGAATTTATAAACATTATAAGGGGCAGTTATATCAAGTATTGCATGTTGCTACCCATAGTGAAACACGAGAAAAGTTAGTGGTATATCAATGTTTATATGAAGATTATTCAATATGGGTTAGACCGTATGAAATGTTTATTGAACAGGTTCAGTTAGAGGATGGTTCATTAATATCAAGATTTGAGTTTTTACATTCGGTTTAAATTAAATGTGGATGAGGGTTAAATACTCTAGCGTCATCCACAATAAATATATCATTGAAAATCTATGTACTCATTGTCATCGTGATGACGTAAATGATTGAAATAATAATATTAAGCGAGATGAGGATAATCCAAGAATGAGTCTGAGTAATCCTTTTTTACAACGGTTAAATGAGCTATATCAATCCTTTATAAAATTTGATGCGACCCAATGTGACCGTATTAAAAGATATCGAAATATTGAACCTGAGTCTGCTCTATTTTTGGCGATGCAAGTGCGTATCCAGCAGTCGAAAAAAATTTTGGAAATCGGTACATCAACCGGTTATTCAACTTTATGGCTTGCAGATGCAGCAAAAGTGACTGGTGCGAAAGTTACTACCTTAGAAATTGATGAACAACGCACTGTGCAAGCTAAGCATTATGCAAAAGAATTGCAAGTTGATGATGTCATTGATTTTTGGGTGGGAGATGCAAAAGTTTTTTTAGAGCAAAACCATCATAAAAATTATCAAGAAAAGTATGATTTTATATTATTGGATGCTGAACGAGATGCTTATTTAGATTATTGGGTTTATTTACAAAATATGATTCAACAAAAAGGTGGCGTTTTGATTGTTGATAATGTTATTTCTCACGCCGCAGAAGTGAAGACGTTTATTTCAGAAGTAAAAAATGATCCAAGATTTATGACCACCACTTTATCTATAGGTGCTGGATTATTTATAATTACATTTAAAAATGATTAATTTTAAATCAGGGAGTTAAAACTCCCTTATTGATATAAATGAATATTTTTTAATTTCAGTTATTTATCTAGCATTTTAAAAATCATAGAATAGAAATTTTGTTAAAGTGTAAGTCATATTCTAAATACTTATGCACAAAAGCTGTTTTATCACTACATCGCAGCAAATTATTATAAATAAATTCTGGCACGGGGTGGTAAAGCTCACCATAACCATTATTGTAAAAAATTTTCAAATACCGTGAAGAAGCGTTGTACTTCCAAGAAGTCACGGTAATCATTGATCCCATAAGCAACCCCTTAAACTTTTGATTGTTTTACAGAAAAATATTTTCTGTATATTTTGAAATTAGTCTATTCGATCATGGAAAAGTAGAGTGGTTTTGTAAATAAATTGATTAATTTCAGATAATGATATTTATAATTAGACAATACATACTTCGCTAATTTAATTACTAAATGTCTAAGTAAGCAGATTATTAGACATTTTTAAACGTAACTATTTAGACAATAAATAAAGGAAATGCACATGACTGAATTATCAAATAAAAAACAAGTTTCGATTAACTATATCGAGTTTCAGGTGAACGATATTGGTCGTTCTAAAGATTTTTATCAAAGTTTGGGATGGACTTTTACTGATTTCGGCGCTGAATATTGTGAATTTGATTCTGGTAGCATTAAAGGGGGATTTGCTCAGTCAAATGATGTACATAGTTCAGGTGGCACTTTGGTGATTTTATATAGTAATCATTTAGAAGGGAGTCTACAGCGTGTCAAAGATGCCGGAGCATTCATTAGCCAAGATATTTTTAATTTTCCAGGTGGGCGCCGTTTTCATTTTAAAGATTTAGATGGTTATGAGTTGGCAATTTGGTCTGAATAAATATAAAAAAACCACGCTAAAAAGCGTGGTTTTTTGATCAGTACAATCTAAAAGAGATTAGATTTTACCAACTAAGTCGATTGAAGGAGCAAGAGTTGCATCGCCTTCTTTCCATTTAGCAGGACATACTTCACCTGGGTGAGCGTGTACATACTGAGCAGCTTTAACTTTACGAAGAAGTTCAGATGCGTCACGACCAATACCACCAGCATTGATTTCAACGATTTGTACCTTACCTTCTGGATCGATAACGAAAGTACCACGGTCAGCAAGACCAGCAGATTCAATTAAAACTTCGAAGTTTTTAGAAAGCGTCCAAGTTGGATCGCCAACCATTACGTATTGGATTTTTTTGATTTCTTCAGAAGAATCGTGCCAAGCTTTATGAGTGAAATGCGTGTCAGTAGAAACTGAGTAGATTTCAACACCTAACTTTTGGAATTCTGCATAGTTGTCTGCAAGATCACCAAGCTCAGTTGGGCAAACAAAAGTGAAGTCAGCAGGATAGAAGAAGACAACAGACCATTTGCCTTTAAGATCCGCTTCTGTAACTTCAATGAATTTGCCGTTTTGGAAAGCATCAGCTTTAAATGGTTTAACTTCTGTATTAATCAAGCTCATCATTATCTCCATGATTGAGGTGTGTTTTTTAATGAAATTAAGTATAGGTCATTCTGTGTTATTGGTGAAATAGTATTTTTTCATCATTAAAATCGGAAAAGCAAATGTTGCCGATTTTTGAATGGTATTTCATCAATAAAAATACTGCTGTCTTAAACATCAATTCAACATGATTTTCACAATGAATAAATACCAAATACATGTGATTATTGAATGACTACAACATCTGTTCTAAATCTGTTTTACAACATGCCGCCAGTTAGAAGCATTTTCAAGGGCCGATTGCAAAAAAGCTATAAAAATTATTTTCAAGCTTAGAATCTGTTCATATAAGATCGAGATACTTTTAAACACTGCGCATTATTACTTTATCTTGCTTGTTCCATTATTGATGTCATTCAAAAAATTTCTGCTAGGTATTTCTTATCTTGATTTACGCTTTATCTCAATTATGTGTTTTATCTTTAATAGACACTGATCCATTCACAAATATGATGTATGACCGTATTTTTATTGTTAAGACTATTGGTTAATAAGTTGGTTCGTTACTCAAATTATGTTTTTAATTTTCAGTAGTATTTTCATTATCCGTCAATGAAATCATATTGAATAGACTATCTCTCATGAAGTTTACAGCGTAAAATGTTCGGTTCAAATTTGAAAATTCAGGAAAAAGCATCTGTGCCAAATCAGTCAAATGTCGATCAGTTGGTCATGGTTCGAGATCGCCATCGTTTAAGTCGGCTGAAAAAAGGCAAAGAGGCGAATCCTGAAAAATATGCAGAACTTTTTGAAAAGTCTAATCAACAAGTCAAAAAGCGTTTTGGCAGTTTGCCAACGATTAAACTGAATCAGGATTTACCTGTTACGCAATATGCAGATAAGTTAATTGAAGCGATTCAAAAAAATCAAATCATTATTGTCGCAGGTGAAACAGGTTCAGGTAAAACCACGCAGTTACCGCAAATTGCCATGCTTGCAGGGCGTGGTTTGACAGGTATGATCGGTCATACACAACCACGTCGTCTTGCTGCACGTAGCGTATCGCAACGTATTGCCGAAGAAGTAGGTGAGAAACTGGGTCAATCGATTGGTTTTAAAGTTCGTTTTAATGAACAAGGCTCTAATGATTCCATCGTCCGTCTGATGACCGATGGTATTTTATTGGCTGAACTGACCAACGACCGTTATTTAAATAAATATGACACGATTATTATTGATGAAGCGCATGAACGATCGCTAAATATCGATTTCATCATGGGTTATTTAAAACAAATTGTTAAGAAACGCCCCGATTTAAAAATTATTATTACGTCTGCAACTTTAGATGTGAACCGTTTTAGTCAGTATTTTAATGGCGCACCAATTTTTGAAGTAGAAGGGCGTAGCTTTCCTGTAGAAGTGGTTTATCGTCCAATTTCAGAAATGAGTATTGGTGGCAGTGATGATGATGACTTCGATGATTTTGAAGAAAATTTACCCCGTGCAGTAGTACAAGCTGTTGAAGAATGCTTTAGGGATGCTGAAAGTAAGGGACATCCTGAACATGCGGATATTCTAATTTTCTCGAGTACCGAGCAGGAAATTCGTGAATTACAGGAAACACTACAAAAGTTTGGCCCAAAACATACACAGATTTTGACTTTATACGCACGTTTGGCTCTTGCAGAACAACAAAAAATCTTTAATACAAGTGGTGGCGGACGACGTATTATTATTGCGACTAACGTAGCAGAAACAGCATTAACAGTACCGAATATTCGTTATGTCATTGATAGTGGTTTTGCCCGTATTTCGCGTTATAACTATCGTTCACGTGTTCAGCGTCTACCGATTGAAGCAGTGTCACAAGCTGCAGCCAATCAGCGTAAAGGACGTTGTGGTCGTACTGCCCCCGGTGTTTGTATTCGACTATATAGTGAAGATGATTTCCAAGGTCGTCCTGAATTTACTGAACCAGAAATTAAGCGTACTAATTTAGCATCAGTCATTTTACAGATGCAAAGTCTTGGCTTAGGCACTGTAGAAGAATTTGATTTTATTGAGCCTCCTGATCATCGTTTGGTCAATGATGGTCGTAAATTGCTGATAGAATTGGGAGCGATTCATGATGAGCAGAATCCACCTAAATCGGTGGATAAAAGTGGGCATGATTTAACGAATCCGCAAATAGAAAATCCTCATCATTCCCCTTTTTCGAAAGAGGGACTTCAAAGCAATGTCTCAACGATTAAAAAAGTCGGACATCAAAGTAATCCTTTAACCAAAATCGGTCAGCAAATGGCGAAAATGCCAATCGATCCAAGGCTTGCCCGTATGATTTTGGGGGGAGCACATTTTGGTGTTTTAAATGAAGTTTTAATTATTGTCGCTGCCTTGGCAGTGCAAGATCCTCGTGAACGTCCTGCCGATAAGCAAGCTCAGGCAGATCAGAAACATGCACTTTTTAAAGAAGCAGATTCTGACTTTTTGTTCTATATCAAATTGTGGAATACGCTTGTAGAAAACCGTGAAAATTTAAATGAAAATAAGCGTCGTGCTTTCGCTAAACAGCATTTTCTGAGTTGGTTGCGTCTACGTGAATGGCAGAAAACCCATGAGCAATTACTTGATTTAGCACAAGGTTTAAAGCTTTCATTTAATGAAAAGCAAGCCAATTATGAAAATTTGCATCGGGCTTTGCTCACAGGTTTATTGTCTTTTATTGCCAATAAAACAGATGAACGCAACATTTTCATGGCAGTGCGTCAGCAAAAAGCTCGTATTTTCCCTGCATCTACTTTGCATAAGAGCAATACACCGTGGGTAATGGCATTTGAAATGGTGGAGACATCACAGGTTTATTTGCGTACTTTGGCAAAAATTGAACCTGAATGGATTCTTCTGGCTGCCCCGAACTTATTGAAACATCACTACTTCGAGCCACATTGGGCGAAAAAACCAGGTGTTGTGAATGCTTATGATCAGATTTCCTTGTTTGGACTGATTATTGAGCCAAAACGTCCGACTAATTATGAAAAAGTCGATCAGCCTGCGGCACATGAAATTTTCTTACGAGATGCTTTAACTACTGGAAATTTGGGAACGACACCGCCATTCTTAAAGCATAATCTATTAAAACTTGATGAAGTTGAAAGGGTTGAAGATAAATTACGTCGTCGTGATTTAGTGGTGGATGAAGAAACTATCTATCAGTTCTATGCGTCCAAAGTACCCGAAGATATTGCGAGTCGGCGCAGTTTTGAAGACTGGCGTGCAACTGTAGAATTACAAAACCCACGTTATTTATTTATCGATGATGATGCGTTGTGGATGAATGATCGTCCGACTACACAACAGTTTCCCGATTATTTACATAATGGGCAGTTACGTCTGGCGGCTAGTTATCGTTTTGATCCAAGCCACGATGAAGATGGTGCAACGGTTCAAATTCCAGTTCAGGCTTTGCCGCAGGTCGATGAAAATATTTGGTCATGGGGTGTTCCGGGCTGGCGTTTGAATTTGATAGAAGCATTGCTGAAATCCTTACCCAAAGATAAACGTCGCAATTTGGTACCCATTCCTGATACTGCTAAAAAACTCATGCAGAAGGTTGATGCACAACATTTAAATACACATATTTTTGATTTTTTAGCTTTTCAATTACGTGGCGATCAAATCACGGCAAAGGATTTCTCCTTTGAACGGATTGATCAATACCTTATTCCATTCATTAAAGTGGTGGATGAAAAGGGTAAATTAATTGAAAAAGGTCGTCATTTAGATGAACTGAAAGCACGTTGTCGTACCGAAACGCATAGCCCTGTGAAGCAGCTTAAAGGTGAATTTAAAACATTCCCCGACACCTTTGTTTTTGAAGCATCGCAAAAAGTGACTGGTGTTGTGGTTAAGCAATATCAAGCACTGGTATCAACCAAAGCGTTTGCTCAAATAGATGCAAAGGATGAATCAGGAGTCGTCATTCAGACCTTTAATGATCAAAATGAAGCAATTAAACAACATCGTGAAGGTGTGATCCGTCTAATTCATATGCAATTGGGCGATTTAATCCGTCAATTGAAAAAGCAGATTTCCAAGCCACTTGCTTTAGCCTATTCCCCATTGGGTGATAAGGCAAAACTTGAACAGATGTTAGTCTATGCTACGTTGCAGATGTCGATAACAGATTTACCGATCAATGCTGAAGAGTTTGAAAAACTATCTATTGATGTGAAGAAAAGTTTCCTGTCACATGGTCAAGAAGCCTTAAAAATCATCAGTGAAATTTATATTCAATGGCAGGAAATCCGTCAAAAATTGTTAATGGTGGATCAGAATGTATTTACCAAAAATATTGATGATATGGAAGATCAATTGGATTTGATGGACTTATCCAATTTTGTCTATACTAAATCTTCCGATGTGTGGCAGGAATATCCACGATATTTAAAAGCCTTGATCTTGCGTTTAGACCGTTTGGCGAATAACCTGAATCGTGATAATGATGCTATCCAACAGATTGATCCGTGGATGGATAAACTATTTAAGTTTAAAAATGATGTCCGATTGAAAGAATTATATTTCATGGTAGAAGAGTTACGCATTTCATTGTTTTCTCAGCCGATGAAAACCAAGTTTCCTATTTCCACGACACGCTTGCAAAAGGTTTGGGAAAAGCTTGGAATCAGTTAGAATAGAAATAATTTGAAATATTTGTGAATTGAAAAAGGAGTTTTACATGGGCATCCGTATTACAGGTACAGGTTTATATCATCCTGAAGAAGTGATTACCAATGAAGAGTTGGTCGATTGTTTAAATGCTTATGTGGAACAATTTAACAGCGTAAATGCTGCAAAAATTGAAGCAGGCGAAGTCACTGCACGTCGTGGCTCTAGTGCGGAATTTATTGAAAAAGCATCCGGTGTTCAGCGCCGTTATGTCGCTGAAAAATCAGGTGTATTGGACATCAATCGTTTACGTCCACGTCTTGAAGAACGCTCAGATGAAGAGCTTTCTATTCAAGCAGAGTGGGGAGTGATTGCCGCTAAACAGGCGATGGAGAATGCAGGCGTGACTGCAGAAGACATCGATGTTGTGATTTTGGCATGTTCAAATTTACAGAGAGCATATCCTGCGGTTGCCATTGAAATTCAGACTGCACTCGGCATTCAAGGCTATGCTTATGATATGAATGTAGCGTGTTCTGCGGCAACTTTTGGTTTAAAACAGGCTTATGATGCTGTAAAAACTGGCGCACGTCGTGTGCTATTGGTCAATGTGGAAATTACTTCAGGTCATACGGATTATCGTTCACGTGATTGTCACTTTATTTTTGGTGATGTTGCGACTGCTTCAATTATTGAAGATACGGATGTTAAATCAGGTTTTGAGATTGTAGACACACATTTGTTCACGCAATTCTCAAACAATATTCGTAATAATTTTGGTTTCCTGAATGGTTCTGAACTGACTTCTCGTGATGACAAGCAATTCCGTCAGGATGGTCGTAAAGTATTTAAAGAAGTGTGTCCTTTGGTTGCGAAAATTATTTCGACGCAATTGGAAAAGAATAACATTCGCCCTGAAAATGTGAAGCGTTTTTGGTTGCATCAAGCCAATGCCAATATGAATGAGCTGATTTTGAAACTCATCGTGGGTAAAGAAATTGCCGAAGCTGATCCAGATTTAGTACCTATTATTTTGAATGAGTTTGCCAATACGTCTTCAGCAGGTGTAATTATTGCATTGCATCGTACTGCAGATCAGGTGAATGATGGTGAGTATGGTGTACTATGCTCATTCGGTGCAGGTTATTCGGTCGGTTCGATTCTTGTTCAAAAGCATGTAGTTTAATTATTCTTAAAAGCTAATCTCTCCCAGTCTCCCTTTAAAAAAGGAAGCGTATTACGAATCTAATGATGCGTGAATACATAAAATAACTCCTCTTTTTAAAGAGGGGTTAGGGGGGGATTATTCAATCTGTAGTCTCAGTTTAAATCTAAAATAAATACTTATAGAGATATAACATGACTCAAAAGACCTTGCACATACAGCACAATTCAAAATTGATTCGTTTGATTAGTATGTTGCAGCGTTATTATTTTAAACCGACTTTTTTAGGCACAGAAAATATTGTGGCGAATAAACCTGCCATGTATGTTGCCAATCACACTATTTACGGTGTTCTTGATTCTCCGATCATTATTGACTATTTGTACAATCAGCATAATATTGCCGTGGTGAGTATGGCAGACCATATGCACTTCCATGTTCCTGTGTGGAAGGAAGTGGTGAAGCGAGTCGGTGGTGTCGATGGTGTACAGGAATATGCGCGTGAAGCTATGCAACAAGGCTATTCGATTCTGGTATTTCCTGGTGGTGGTCGTGAAGTGATTAAACGTAAAGGCGAGGCTTATCAGTTAATGTGGAAGCAGCGTTATGGTTTTTTAAAATTGGCGCAGGAGTTTAATTATGATATTGCGCCTTTTGTCGCATTAGGTGGTGACGAAGTCTTTGATCTTGGTTTTGATGTCAATGTTTTACTGAAACAGAAATGGTTTAAGAAATTATTATCCAATCCGAAAATTGGCTCATTTCTACGTCAGGGTGATGTTATTCCGTCTATTCCATCGCATATTATTCCCAAAAGAATTCCGTTTTATTTTAATTTTTTACCAAGAAGATCCGTTGAAAATATTAAAACGATGGATGATATGGTTATTTTTCGGGATGAGTTACAGCAATTGCTTTATACTGAAATTGAATTTTTGAAGCAGTACCGTGGGCAAGATTTAGCAAAATAATCAAAATAAAATGATGACTTTTTTATCGGTTTATCATGGAGTTTTTACTCCACGACATATAGACATATATAAGAAAGCATGCATAAATCAAAAAATGAATAAAAATATGTACCATTAATAATTCTATTCAATGCATATTGATAAAATGAGGAATAAAAATGTACACAGCATCCTGTTTTTGCGGTGGTATTCAACTGAAATTAAATTGTGAAATTCCCAAGATATTTGTTTGTCATTGCCAGCAATGCCAAAAAGCACAAGGTTCTGCTTTTGTCGCCATTGCCCCAATTCAAAACAAAGATTTGGAAGTTTTGCAAGGTCAGGAGCTTTTTGGTGAATATTCATCTACACCCAATAAAAAGCGCGTGTTTTGTAAAAAATGTGCATCACCGATATTCAGTGCAAGACTGGATTTACCCGAAGTAATTCGCTTACGTGTTGGCATCATTAACGAGGCTTTAAATGCGGACATAGCATCGCATGCATTTACAGATTATAAAGCCGCATGGTTTGAAATTTTAGATGGTCATCCAGAATTCTCTGAGGCAGTTTGTTAAGGATGAATGAATGAACAATGCAACAAGTCGTTAAATGAGTTTTTATAATATTGAATGGACGATTAATTTTCAAAAGGTTCATTTTATATTTTGAAAAGCTTAATGGTTATTTTTAAGTATGAAATATGAATAAAATGCTAAAATTTTGTTCATAATTTAAATTTTAATTGTTGATTTAATTGTTATTTTATAAATTTTAGTCATTTGTATCTTTGTCTAAAATTGTGAATAGCAATTTGTTTAAATGTGCACCTTCTGTATAATTAAGACCAAACTTAATTGTTAAATAGAGAGTATAAATGATAAGAATAGTTGTAGCTGCAAAACAAGATAAAATACTATTGCAGGATTCTCAGTCAAAAGCATTAATTTTAGATCAGCCATCTATTATTCAAATCGGTGTCACTCAACAAGAAGTCAAAACGCTTGTAAAATCAGGCGATAATTTAATTATTACTTTAACAAATGGTGAACAGATTGTGCTTGAGCACTTTTTTCAAGCCGATGGTATAACTACACATTCTTTAGTATTCCCACAGCCAGATGGAAGTTTTACACTCGCCAATTTTAATGAAAGTGGTAAGTTTACAAATTATTCAGGCTTGCAAAAACTGGATACATTATTGTACGAAGGGGCAGAAACTGCTAATAGCACACCTTTAAATGCATATGAGGCAAGTGCGGCGGAATCGGTTAAATCAGACTTTTCATTGTCAAATTTGTTTAGCTCAAAGACTGTAAAGGCAGGTTTAGGACTTGCTGGAGCAATTGGTCTTGGTTTGGCTTTGCTAGATAGCGACAGTGGTTCTTCGAGTAGCAATACTTTACCCGATATGATTGCACCTAAAACACCAACAGCAACTTTAAGTGAGGATGGTAAAACTATTAAAGGGACGGCAGAAGCCAATAGTACGATCTATGTTGTTGATAAAACTGAAAAAGTCATTGCAACGGTACAAGTAGATAAAGATGGCAATTATTCAGTAACTTTACCTGATGCACTGTTAAATAATAATAGCTTATATATCAATGCTAAAGATAAAGCGGGAAATGCGTCTAATTATACTCAAGTGACAGGAACGAAAGATACGATTGCACCAGATGCGCCACAAGCACAGTTGAATGAAAATGGTTCAATCGTGACAGGTCATTCTGAAGCGAATGCAACAATCAATGTATATGATGCTTCAGGACAATTAATTGGGACGGCAAAAGCCAATGCTCAGGGGCAATTCTCTATTGCTATTTCTCCTGCAATAACTGGATCGCAGACAGGTACTGTGGAAGCGATTGATTCGGCGGGAAACAAATCTGAGTCGCATAAAATAGAATTTGGTAAAGATACCCTTGCACCAGATCAACCAAAATTTGAAGTTGCAAAAGATGGTGCTTCGATTAAAGGCACAGCGGAAGCCAATGCCAAAGTCATTATTCAAGATTCAACAGGAACTGTGATTGGTACTGCGACAGTAGATGCTAATGGTAAATTCACTGTGGCGATTTCGCCTGCTTTGGATTCATCTAAAACAGGTAAAATTATCATTGAGGATGCAGCAGGAAATCAGTCTAAAGCTATAGAAATTAAGGCTGAACAAGATGCTTTAGCACCTGAGCAACCTGTGGCAAATTTAAATGCGGAAGGTAGCGTCATTACTGGAACTGCAGAAGCAAATGCTAAAATTTCGGTGTACGACAGTGCAAATAAACTATTAGGTTCTGCAACAGCAGATGCTAATGGCCTGTACACGGTAACACTTTCGACGGCTTTGACTGAATCTAAAACAGGTTCTGTATCTGCGACGGATGCGGCAGGTAATCAGTCTACGATCACGACTGTTAGTGGAACGAAAGATATTACAGCACCAAGTAGCCCTAAGATTGGTGATGTGACTGACGATGTCGGAACTAGTACTGGATCAGTTGTTGCAAATGGTACAACTGATGATAAGCGACCTGTGATTTCTGGTACTGGTGAAGTTGGGGCAACATTAATCGTTTATGATAATAATCAAGCGATAGGCAATGTAAAAGTAGGAACAGATGGTAAATGGTCTTTCAGTTTTGATTATGATTTAAGTGTGGGGAGCCACAGTATTACCACTGTTCAAACGGACAAAGCTGGAAACACCAGTTTAGTGAGTGATGCACGTACATTTACAGTCGTTGAATCTGTAGCAACAAGCTCGATTGATGATACTTCGTTGAATAATACCGCGACAGATACAGATTCGAGTGTGACTGCTTTGGGGGATTCTTTGAATGAACCTGTCAATATCTTTACAGTATTGGGTGACCAAGTAGTTGATACAGATACGGTCAATGCAACGAGCCTTAATACACAAAGTGATCACGCTTTAATTCTGAATGATGTATTGACTACTCAAACTGCTGAAAGTTCACAGAATAATGTCGTTGACTCTATTATTTCAGATGCAATTTCTAAACATACATCTGATAGAACGGTAGATGCTTTAAGTTTAACAACATCCTCAGTTAACAAAATAATAGCAGCTCAAGATATTTCAGTGCTGCAATCTGATGTAATTTCAGACTTATTGAATGTGCAATCAGTAATGTTCTAATTGAAATGTAAATAGAATTAAGCATCTACGGGTGCTTTTTTTATTAAAATGAATTGACTATAAAGTAGATTAAGATCCCAATGTCCATCAACACTACAAGATTAAGAAAAAGAATTCATGCTAGATTTCGTAGATGTAGATGAAGTCTATTCCAAATCTTGGTGGATACGAGTTGAAGTCTAAATTTCTATATCGCAATAAATATGATTCTGTTGGTTTAGTGTATTTTTAATTTAAAGTAAGTCACTTTATATAAGTAAGTTATATTTAGTCAATAGTATAAATAATAAATTCTGAATCGGCGTGATAGCTGTGATTATCCTCAATTGAAAATATGATGAATATGGGGGGAGGTATTTAAAGTAATGCAAAAAATTAAATTTATTGAGGAACTTTTTAACAATTACTTCGGTGATGATTATTTCATCAAGCTATATAATAAAATTTCATACTTAATATTCCAAAATAATTTTATTCAGGTCTTTTAAAAATAGTATTTTTTATATAATTTTAAATATATAAATCATGGATTATTTTGTAGGTATTCTTAATCAATTGTTTTATTTTTATTTTAAATGTCCTTTAAAATCACCAATTTCAGGTATATACATCTGTATGTTTTTTTGTTGAAATGGATGAAATTTAATCTATTTCACATTGAGAATACCATGAATAAAATCTATAAAGTTATATGGAATACCCAACTGGGATGCTGGCAAGCTGTTTCAGAGCTCGCAAAAAATCATACATCATCACAAACGACAAGCACTGTAAAAAGTAGCATTACAGGCATCGTTCAGCGTGTTTCAGCGCTCTTGTTATTTGGTATGGCAATGTTGCCACTATCTATACATGCAGCCATTTCCAATACCGAACTTCCAACAGGGGCACAGATCAATTCAGGTTCTGCGACCTTTAACCAAACGGGTAATACCTTAAACATTAACCAAAATAGCCAAAACTTAAGTACCAACTGGAATACTTTTAATATTGGTCAAGATGCAACGGTTAATTTTAACCAACAAAATAAATCTTCTGTTGCTATCAACCATGTCAAAGACAGTAATGCTTCACAGATCATGGGACGTTTAAATGCCAATGGACAAGTATTTTTACTCAATCCAAATGGTGTGGTTTTCTCTAAAACAGCTCAAGTGAATGTTGGTGGTTTGGTTGCTTCAACTTTGAGTTTGAATGATGCTGATATTCAAAATGGGAAATTTACTTTAAAAGGTGATGCCAACAGTACTGCAACGATTGAAAATCAAGGCACAATCAATACGCTACAAGGTGGAACAGTTGCACTCATTGCCCCAAATGTAAAAAATACAGGCACGATTAAAACACCCAATGGTACAACTCATTTAACTTCAGCTAGCCAAGTTACTTTAGCTTTACAAAATGGTTCGTTGACGCAATACCAAGTTGATCAAGGGGTATTGCAAGGCTTAGTAGACAATGGTGGTGCAATCATTGCTGACAATGGTGCGGTGCTATTAACAGCAAAAGCCAAAGACAGTTTAAGTAAAGCAGTGGTGAATCATACAGGTATTATTGAAGCCAATCGTTTAACACAAAATGCCAAAGGGGAAATCATCATACTGGGTGATGTGAAATATGGTGAAACGAATGTCAGCGGGACTTTAAAAGCTGAAGGGAAAAATGGTGTAGATGGCGGATTTATTGAAACCAGTGCAGCCAAAGTCAATATTGATCAAGATATAAAAGTTTCAACATTATCTGATACTGGTAAAACAGGTGAATGGCTGATTGATCCGTATAATGTGGTTATTTCGAATGCGGTAGATACAGGTACAGGTTTTGTTGCTAATCAAGATGATACCATCATCAACGCAACAACGTTAACCAATGCTTTGGCAACGACAGGTGTAACAGTTTCTACTGGCGGAACTGCTGTTGGTACGCAAGAGGGCAATATCACCGTTGATGCTGATTTAGCTTGGGCAAGTAATTCAACGCTGACTTTACAAGCCGATAAAGACATTATTTTAAATAAAAAAGTAACTGCGACAAGTGGTGGTCTGACTTTAAATGCAGCCAATAATATTTCAGCAAATGATGCAATCAATGTTGGAACCTTTACTTTAACCAAAGGTAACTGGCTACAAAATGCACCACTACTTCCAAGTTTTTATGCCAAAGATTTTCGTTTAAATGGTGGTAGTTTTATCCGTGCACTAGGTGGGGATGGTTCTGCTGCAACACCATGGAAATTGACCGATATTTATGGCGTGCAAGGTATGGGAACCAAGCTTAATGGGAACTTTGCTTTAGCTAATGATATTGATGCCAGTGGAACAGTTAACTGGAATAGTGGTGCTGGGTTTAATCCGATTGGGAATAGTTCAAATGCTTTTACTGGTGCATTTGATGGTTTAAATCATACAGTGACTGGTCTAACAATAAATAGATCAACTTTAGAAGGGGTTGGTTTGATCGGTTGGGGCAACAATGTAAAAATTTCAAATATAGGATTAGTTGACTCAAATATTGTTGGTGGTCGTATTAGTGGAACATTAGCTGGTTATTTGGGATATGACAGTAGTATTATAAATAGTTATACAACTGGAAAGCTTACAGTTTCATCTCAGCACGCAGGGGGGATATTAGGTGCTTTTGAAAATGGGACTTCTGAGTTGTTAAATTCATATTCTACTGTCTCAATTAATGGTAACAGCATAAGTAGTTCAATTGGTGGATTGATAGGTACAACAAATTCAGCAACCACGATTAGCAATTCTTATTATGCAGGGACTATTGAAAATGGAAATAATAATGTTGGTGGTATTTTAGGTGATAGCTTTAATAATAATTTGATTAACATCAACAATTCTTATGTAATAGGGAATGTTAAAGGAAGTGCTTATACTGGGGCAGTTGTTGGTGGTAGTTCTCTTGCTTCAAGTTTGACAAATTTAAATATACAGAATAGTTTTTTTAATATTGAAACTACAGGTCAAACACAGGCTCTAGGTAATAATTCGGGTTCCTTGACAAATGTTGTGGGCTTAACTACAGCTCAAATGTTTGATAAAAATAATTTTTCAGGTTTTGATTTTGGTTCAATTTGGGGCAATGGGAATAATCAAACCACACCATACTTACTCAATCTTGCAAATAACCAAGTGTTTAATAAAAATGATTTGCCAACTGGAACGATTACTTCAACGAATCGTCCAGCTTTATATACGGCTATTTTAAATATAAATCAATTACAGGATATGAATAAAAATCTGAGTGGAAAATACCTGCTTGGAAATAATATTGATGCGTCTGATACAGTGAATTGGAATAGTGGGGCTGGGTTTAATCCGATTGGAAATAGTTCATTAGCATTTAGTGGTGTGCTAGATGGTTTAAACCATACAGTAAATGGTTTAACAATTTATAAGCCGAATACAAATAATCTAGGACTTTTTACTCGAACCACTAATACTGCTTATATCAAAAATATAGGTTTAAAGAATGTCGCTATAACTGGGTTTGACAATTTAGGTGGCTTGGTAGGATATAATTTAGGTAGCATTTTTAATGCACATACAACCGGTGAAATTAAATCTATAGATAATACAAATTATACTAATTCGGGTGGAATTGGTGGTTTGGTTGGTTATAACGGAAATGAGATTAAAAATTCATATTCTGCGGTCAATGTATCTTCTACATTAGGGACGCAAGCCAATCAAGGTGGATTGGTTGGTTATAACGTGGGAGGAAATATATCTAACTCCTTTGCAACTGGTAATGTGAATTCGACTAGTAATTTGAGTGATTTAGGTGGCTTAGTTGGACATAATGGCGGAACTATATCTAATTCATATGCAACAGGAAATGTGACTTCAGGAAATACAAATTCATCCTATGGTTTAGGTGGCTTAGTTGGATTTAATTCTGGAGGAGCAATTTCTAACTCGTATGCTTCTGGGGTTGTAACGTCAACGTCTAATAATACATTAACAACAGGTGGGTTAGCGGGAACAAGTGGGAGTGTTGTAAATAGTTTCTGGAATCAAGAAACCACAGGACAATCAACAAGCGCTGGTGGTACAGGCTTAACTACAGCTCAAATGCAAAATCTGGATACATTTACAGGTGCTGGTTGGGATATAGATGATGCTGGTGGGACTGGAAAAGTTTGGCGTATTTATGAGGGGCAAACTGCACCGTTATTAAGAAGCTTTTTAAAAGCTTTAACCATCACTAATGATGATACAACAACGACTTATAATGGTAAAAATCAAGGTGGTGGTTATCAAGTTGTTCCAGTCGGAACAGTTTATGATCCAACACTTATTTTGTCTCAACAAAAAAATGCAACGCCCACAGCTGTAAATATTGATTTAAATAAAGATTTGTATTCTGTTCAGCAAGGTTACGATTTAATTGTTCAAGGTGGTAGTGGTACTGGGACTTTAAAGATTAATCCAAAAGACATCACTGTGACAGCGAATGGCGGAACATCTATTTATGGCGACAATCCACTGAATCCGAACTTTAGTGCAAATGGCTTGGTGAATGGAGAAACTGCCTCTGTACTTACAGGATTAAACAACAGCTTTGGCATTAACAATACAAGCAATGCTGGTAGTTATACATTGGCAGTAGATGGCACATTGACCAATGGGAACTACAACATTACCCAACGTAATGATGGAACATGGACTGTTGGTAAAAAATCCATCGTAGTGATAGCGAATGGTGGCACATCGACTTATGGCGACAATCCACTGAATCCGAACTTCATTGCCTCAGGCTTGGCGAATGGAGAAACTGCCTCTGTACTTACAGGATTAAACAACAGCTTTGGTATTAGCAATACGACCAATGCAGGTAATCACACCCTCACTGTTGATGGCACATTGAGCAATGGTAACTACAACATCACACAACGTACTAATGGCACATGGGTGGTGGGTAAAAAAGACATTACTGTAACTGCGAATAGTGGCACATCGACTTATGGCGACAATCCACTGAATCCGAACTTTAGTGC
>NZ_JBIMDK010000011.1:0-112665 GCF_048552595.1 Acinetobacter psychrotolerans
GCGTTAGATTGGCTTACACCATTAGAGAAATTTGCTCAGCTTGTTGATTATCATAAGACTTTTCAAACTGTCGCACCTCATGTTTGAATTCGCCTTATTAATATCATAGGTAGTGCCATTAATTAATACATTAATTTCATCTTTATTTAGATTTATTATTATTTCGTGGTTGAAGAGTGATAAATCAATCTTATAGCTGTATGAATCATCATCATTTTTACTAAATAGTAGTTTGACTTTGACATCTTTTTTTATGTTTGATAATAATTTGTGTAATTCATAATCTAAATTGGCTCTGATTGTATAACCAATATCAAAAATATCCAAAATTTCAAATAAATCTGTTGATAAATTAAAGCTCAATAGAATTCCATCATCAGAATTGTTTTTATTAATCGCTGTTTCATAATCTCCAAAATCCACATATTTTCCATACCATAAAAGTGGAGATTTTTTATTTGCCTCACAACTTTGTCTTAATAATGGAAAGGTTCTTGCGAAAGTGCTTTTCCCGACACTATTTTTACCAACCAAAATAGTTAATGGTTTTAATTGAATATCATGAGTGCTAACAAGACTTCTTAAATTTTGTATTCTTATAGATGTTACTTGGCTCATAAAAAAACCCCTCAGTTATGAGGGGGATTTTAGCTTTATTTTTAATAGTTTGGCAATAAATTAAAGCGCTGCAATCTGATCCATATTCGCCTTAATTTTCACTAACTGGTCAGCAAATTCAGCCAATTTCACTTTTTCACCTTCAACTACAGCAGCAGGTGCTTTCGCCACAAAACCTTCGTTAGAAAGTTTTCCTGCAATTTGGTCATGTTGCTTCTGAACTTTATCAAAGTCTTTCTGCAAACGACCAAGTTCCGCTTTCGGGTCAATTAAACCCTTCATAGGAACAAAGACAGACACATGACCCACTACAGACGAAGAAGACAATGGCGGTTGTTCAGCATCGGCAAGGAAAGTAATACTTTCAACTTTCGCCAAAGCTTTGAACAAAGGTTCAATACGTGAAATCTGCGCTTTTTCAGCATCAGTGGTGTTTTGTAGCAATACAGGCAATAAACGTGCATTACCTAAGCCCATTTCACCACGGATATTACGTACCGCACCAATCAAACCTTGAAGCCATAACATATCTGCTTCAGCTTGTTCATTTACACGTTCAGGGTTTGCAACAGGGTATGGCGCTAACATGATAGATTCGCCACCCAAACCAATCATTGGTGCAAGGGTTTGCCAAATTTCTTCAGTCAAGAACGGCATGATTGGGTGCGCAAGGCGCAACGCAGCTTCCATCACAGAAAGAAGTACACGGCGAACTTCAGCTTTACGTTCTTCAGGTACATTTTCATCATTCAGAACGGGTTTAGTTAGCTCTACATACCAATCACAGTATTCATTCCAAATGAATTCATAAATCGCTTGAGCAGCCAAATCTAAACGATAAGTTGCAAATGCTTGTTGCACAGCAGCTTCCGCTTTTTGTAAACGGCTGATGATCCATTGTTCAGGTAATTCCCAAAGATCAGGACGTGCAACTTGACCAACAGTTTGACCTTCAACATTCATCAGAACGAAACGTGTACCGTTCCAAATTTTATTGGCAAAATTACGGTAACCTTCAACACGTTTCATGTCGAACTTAATGTCACGACCTGTATTTGCTAGGGCACAGAACGTGAAACGTACTGCATCTGTACCATAAGCCTGAATGCCTTCTGGGAATTCTTTACGAGTCGATTTCTCAATCTTAGTGGCATCTTTCGGGTTCATTAAACCTGTAGTACGTTTTTGTACTAAGGTTTCAAGGTCAACACCGTCAATCAAATCTAATGGGTCAAGTACGTTGCCCTTAGATTTAGACATTTTCTGACCTTCGCCATCACGGACTAAGCCATGTACATACACCGTTTTAAACGGAACTTGCGGCGTACCATCTTCATTTTTCATGAAGTGCATGGTCATCATGATCATGCGGGCAACCCAGAAGAAAATGATGTCAAAACCAGTCACAAGTACGTCAGTTGGATGGAAAGTATTTAAGAAATAGTTTTCTTTATCTTTCGCTTCATCACCCGTCCAACCCAGTGTAGAGAATGTCCAAAGACCCGAAGAGAACCAAGTATCTAGAACATCTTCGTCTTGATCTAATTGGACATCGGCAGGAATACCATTTTTTTCACGTACTTCTTGTTCAGAACGACCTACATAGATGTTGCCTTCTGCATCATACCAAGCAGGGATACGATGACCCCACCACAATTGACGTGAAATACACCAGTCTTGAATGTTGTTCATCCAAGCCATATACATATTGCTGTATTGTTCAGGGACGAATTTAATTTCGCCATCTTTTACCGCTTTAATTGCAGGCTCAGCCAGTGGTGCGATTTTTACATACCATTGGTCTGTCAATAACGGTTCAATAATGACACCTGAACGGTCACCACGTGGTGGCTTCAAGGTATAAGGTTGAATTTGGTCTAACCAACCTTCGGCATCTGCTTGTGCAACCAGTTTTTTACGTGCAGCGAAACGCTCTAAACCAATATAATCTGCTGGTGCAGCAATGGTTTTAGAAATTTGTTCGCCTGCTTTGGCAATAAATTCAAACTCAGCCAAAATTTCGGCATTTTTATTGAAGATATTGATGATTGGAAGTTCGTTACGTTTACCCACTTCATAGTCATTGAAGTCATGTGCAGGGGTGATTTTTACACACCCTGTACCGAATTCTTTATCGACATATTCATCTTTAATGATTGCAACTGCACGACCTGTAATTGGCAAAATAATATTTTTACCAACTAAGTCAGCATAACGCTCATCATCCAATGCAACTGCAACAGCGGTATCACCGAGTAATGTTTCAGGACGAGTCGTTGCTACAACGATGTAATCTTTACCATCATGTGTACGAACAGTTTTATCTTCAAAGAAATATTTAAAGTGCCAAAGTGAGCCTTGTTCTTCTTTATCTGACTCAACCTCTAAGTCAGACAGGGCAGTTTGTAATTTTGGATCCCAGTTAACGAGGCGCTTACCACGGTAGATCAAGCCGTCTTCGTGTAATTTAACGAAAACTTCTTTAACTGCATTCGACAAACCATCATCCATAGTGAAGCGTTCACGAGACCAATCTACAGATGAACCTAAACGACGGATTTGGTTGGTGATATTGCCACCAGATTGCTCTTTCCATTCCCAGATTTTGTCGATGAACTTTTCACGACCTAAATCATGACGGCTAATGTTTTGAGCGCCCAACTGACGTTCAACCACCATCTGTGTGGCAATACCTGCATGGTCTGTACCTGGTTGCCATAAGGTATTTTTACCAGACATACGGTTATAGCGAGTCAAGGCATCCATAATGGCGTTGTTAAAACCATGACCCATGTGCAAGTTACCAGTGACGTTTGGTGGCGGAATCATGATACAGAATGAATCACCTTTGCGAGATGGTTGGAAATAGCCATTCTCTTCCCAAGTCTTGTACCATTTTTTCTCGATCTCAGTCGGATCGTAGGTTGTAGCAATATTTTGCGCTGAATCAGTCATAGTAAAAACAGATCAAAAGTAAGTAAAAAATTAGCACCATTGTAGCAAAATATTTGTATGCGTGGTCGATTCAGTCGCTTTCTTCAGCAATGATTTTGGAAAATGTTTAACACTTTAAAATATTTACAGACATGAAAATACTACGTCTTGCTTAATCGTTGGATATGAATGTGTGATGTTATTTGCAAATTGAGTCAGAATTACAATAGCACTCAGCAGGTGATTGATTTGGCTTCATTTTCTAAGGAGTTAAAAGATAAAATCAAAACTTTAAAAGACAATGCAGTCAGTGAATAGCTTTGATAATATCGGCTTACATCTTGGATAAAACAACAAAAGGACAGACCACAATGCAATACAAAATTGATTTGTTAATTAAACAACAGACTTATCAGGAATTAAAAAATATTACCCAAAGTTTGAATAATGGTGAGAAAAAAGATTTAGCAAAACAATTAGGTACGGTATTTACAGACATGTCATGTCAAGTTTTGGATCAGGTTTTTGGAACGTTACTTGATGAGCAGCGCAACAATAAAGATTTAGATGCCAATGGTCAGAAGAAGCTGAAAGAAGCGGAGCAAATTTTTAACCAGATTGAAAGTGCACTCAAAAAATATATGCCGTGGTCAATTTCATTTTTTAGTAATGATCGTTTAAAACCTGTAGCAAATCATATTATTACAAAGTTTGAAGAAGCCGATAGCAATGAAGTGGTGATGTTCTACAAATTAGATCGTAACTTGGGGGAAGAGGCGATAGCGAATATTCAAAAAGTTATGGATGGTGATATTCAAGCTTTACCCACCACGTTAAAGAGTCTGGTAAAAGTGATTGATCTCGGTGTCTCTGAGTTTATTCGTGATCCTAAGACATTATTAAAATTCAATTTTGTTGTCGATAAAACCTTAAATGGTGTGATTAATATGGTCACCAGTACAGGCTATAAACGTCTTGAAAAAGTAGGTGATGAATATAAAGCTGGCGATGCTGCAAAAGCGCAACATTATGCGCACCATTTTAAAAAATTCTTAGTTGAGGCTTAAATTTTCAGTGTGATCAGGTAGTATTGAATTTATTCATCCTATTCAAGAGTATGGCAACATGGAAAGTTTAGACGGAAAAGTAGTTTGGATTACTGGGGCTTCTTCAGGTATTGGTAAAGCACTGGCACAAGAATGTGCTTTGCAAGGTGCACAAGTTATTCTCAGCGCACGCCGTTTTGAAGAACTGGAAAATGTACGTGTGGGTTTGCTATATCCAGATCAGCACGTTTCGATTGCAATGGATATCACGGATGAAACTCAAGTTCGCTATGCGTATGAGCAAGTTTTAAAAACCAAAGGGCGTATCGACTGGTTAATCAATAATGCGGGGCTGAGCCAACGTGCTTTAATCGCAGATACCACAATGCAAACTGAACGTGCAATTATGGAAATTGATTATTTTTCGCAAGTTTTCCTAACAAAATTAGTTTTACCGACATTCTTGGCACAAAAGTCTGGGCGTATTGCCTATGTATCAAGCGTTGCAGGTTTATTAGGTACGCAATATCGTGCATCATATTCTGCGGCAAAAGCAGCTATTCATATGTGGGCGAATAGTTTGCGTGCAGAAGTAGCGCAAAGTGGAGTTAATGTTTCGGTGATTTTCCCTGGTTTTGTCCGAACTAATGTATCTTTTAATGCATTGGATGGTGCAGGGCAACCACAAGCACATCAAGATGAAGCGATTGAAAATGGTTTAGAAGCCGATGATTTTGCACGACAAACAGTAAAAGCTTTGCTGAAAGGACAAGAATATATTGTGGTCGGTGGAAGTAAAGAAAAACTCGGTGTAATCGTTTCTCGTTTATCACCGACCACTTTGTATAAAATGATTCGTAAAATGAAAGTGAAGTGATTGTGCATACTCGTAAGAAAGCAGTATTTAATTGGAGCGGTGGTAAAGATTCAGCTTTAGCACTCTCTAAAGTTTTACAAGACAACCAATTTGAAGTTGTTGCCTTATTAACAACAGTCAATGAAGAAACCAAACTATCTTCAATGCATGCCATTCCTCATACCCTTGTGATGAAGCAAGCAGAGAGTATTGGCATTCCACTTTATCCCGTATTTTTGCCTAAAAATCTTGAGATTTATGAGCAAAGAATGTTGGATGCGGCAAATCACTTTAAAGCACAAGGTGTGCAACATTTTATTTTCGGTGATATTTATTTAACAGATGTGCGTAAATATAGAGAAGATAGATTGCATCCATTGGGAATAGAGGTGGTTGAACCCTTGTGGAATCCCAACTCAAATGAAGTCATGCATGACTTTTTAGCCTCTGGAATAAAAACTAAGATTATCGTCACAGATGCCAGTAAACTCGATGGAACTTTTATCGGACAGGATATTAGTTCGGTAAGCATTGATTTAATGCCAAGCGATGTCGATGTGTGTGGTGAAAATGGCGAATATCATACTTTTGCATATGACGGCGAGTTATTTAGCCATCCTGTAGAATTCAATATTATTGAAACACGTAAGATGATGTATGAGTTTAAATTAGCCAATGGGGAAGAAAAAACCTATCACTATTGGCAAGCTATTTTTGAATAAGCAGTTTTTCTGTCCTGCCATTTAAAATGCTCAGGACAGTAATTTTTATCGCTAAAGAATGGTTGAAAGTAAACAATATCAATGTCTTATTGTATTAAAGACGAAAATTAAATTTTTTAATGTGTTTTATTGAAATCGTTTAATAACAATTCAGCATTTTTCCCTCTTAACTGCCATGACATACAGCGAACCCCACCACCCATATGACAAACATGATTAGATTGAACAGGAATAACCTTTTTTTTAGTGATTGCTCGAATTTGTTGTAATGCAATAGTATCTTGTTTGATCCCAAATTGTGGGAAATAAATATGTTCAGGGGTTACTAACATATTGGTATATAAGCCACATGCAGATCCGAATTTTTCATCATAGATTTGGCTTCCATCGTAAGGGGTTATTATTTCATGAATTTTGATATTTGGAATACCACGTTTTAAATCTGCTTTTAATTTTTTTGTATAAGCTGGATCTTCAGGATAAGTGTTCATCACTAAGGTATTTTGCTCTACGAAACTGACGACACCATCTGCATGTTCTAAGCCACCTTGTTCATCCGCCTCAATAAACGCAATATGTTTAGCATTGGTCAAAGCGATTAATTTTTCACGTGCTACTTTTTCAGAGAGATGATTATCCGATAAAAATTTAGTGCTAATCACAACATTGCCATAGCCATCTTCAACCCAATTTCCGCCATCATTGAGCAATTGGGTCTGGGTAAATTTTAAACCAGCCTTTTGGCTATAGGCTTTAAAGTCGGATTGAACATCATCAGAAATAGCTTGGGCTCTTTTAGTTCCACCTTGTCCAGCCGCAGTATAGCGAAAAAGGACAGGTTGATTTGGATTTGCACTACTGAAGTCACGCATCCAAATATCTTGCATAGGTGCAATTGCAACCTGATCCTTACCTATAGCTTTGACATAATCTGGGTAAAGATATTTGTCCGTTAAGATGAGGACTTTATCTCCATTTTTAATAATTTGTTTCGCATAATCAATATGGAAGTCAAAAATATCATCAACCACTTTTGCATAATACGCATCATTACTTTGAGGCGAAGCCAATACAATTAATTCAGCTTTTGTTGTTAAAGGAATCATCGATATTGTAGCCATGCTCATCGTAAGGAATAGGGATTTGATTTTTTTGACCAACATAATATATTGCCTTTTTTGTACTCAATATTGGTGAGTCGTTAGGAGAGAAACAACGGGTAATACGTTTATCAGCTCATATGATTGTGAATAAAATAAACAAGAATTTATGAAAATTCATTGTATTTTTTAATGCTTAATAGCTGTTCCATAAGCAAATACCTCAACCATTCCACCTTGCATACCGAGTTCTGTCGTACTTAGCCTTAAACCCATAATATGTTTCGCACCGATATTTTCAGCTTGTTGTTTTAATCTGACAATCGCTTCACGCCGTGCACGATCAACCACGCTTTCATAAGTGGTTAAACGACCGCCAAAAAAATTCTGAATTTGTGCAATGATATATTTAAAATAATCATGTGAAATGACCACATTACCAGTAATCAGCTGCCCATGGCATTCAGATTGTTGGAATTTATTGGTATCAATACGAATATGAGAAAGACGTTGCTCATGCTCAAGCAGTTCTTTTAAATGCTTTTGTTCGATAAAACGACCAAAACCCCATCCTATAGAAAATAGAACAAGCATGATGGCGATTTTTAAAATTAAACCATCCATTTATTTAGCCTATTTTGCAAAGGGATCAGGTAATTTTACTGTGTTCGGTTCAACAATAACCGCGGTACCATAGACAAAAAGTTCAGAAGCACCTTGTGCGATATTTGAGGTGGAAAAGCGGATACCAACAATCGCATTTGCACCTAAACCACGTGCTTTTTCAATCATACGGCTCATCGCTTCTTGGCGAGATTCTTCTAATAATTCGGTATAGCCTTTGAGTTCGCCACCCACAATATTTTTTAAACCCGCCATAAAGTCACGACCAGCATGCTTACTACGAACAGTGCTTCCGTACACAACATCTATTTGTTTGATAATGTGATGTGCAGGAACGCTTTCTAAATTACTGAGTTGCATAATGAAATCTAAAAGATGAAATTATTCTGACAATAGACAATATTCTATGCAAAAGCAATCACTGAAGAAAATGCGGATGGAGGAAATAACAAACCATAAAAAAGCCCACCGAAGTGAGCTTTGATTTTTGAATCTATTTCAAATTATTTTTGATCATTCGAATGATATTTCAATTCAGATGAAGAGGGTGGTTGTACAATTTGATCAGATGAATTGGCTTTAATCCCACCACCTAATGTTTTGTACACTTCAACTTGGTTGTTCAAGTTTGCTTGTTCTAAAAGCAGTAAACCTTGTTCAGCCGCGTAAGAAGAGCGCTGCGCGTCTAATACAGTTAAATAGCTATCAATACCTGCACGGAAACGTGCATTCGATAGTTTATAAGTTGTATTCGTTGCATCAACTAAGCGTTTTTGCGCAGAGAGACGGTCGCCAATGTTTTGACGAGTCGCTAAGGCATCATTCACTTCACGGAACGCAGATTGAATTGATTTTTCATAGTCAGATAACGCAATTTGCTGATCTGTTTCTGAAATTTTAATATTCGCTTTACGTGTGCCCCAATCCCAAATTGGAATATCTAAGCTAGGACCTACAGACCAGATGAATGCACCTGATTTAAATAGATCACTTAAATCAGTCGAAGCATAACCCGCAGAACCCGTTAAGCTAATAGTTGGGAATAAACGTGCTTTCGCAGCACCAATATTCGCACCTGCAGCAGAAAGCTTATATTCAGCAGCTTTCACATCTGGGCGGTTATTCAATAAATCACTTGGTAAGCTTGAAGCAAGTACAGCACTATTGCTAATACGTGTAACACGTTGTTTAGGCAATAAAGTATCTGGAACTTGCTGACCTACAAGTAAATTCAGTAAGTTCTGTGCTTGAGCAATTTGAGTCTTATAGTTTGCAACATCATTTCGAGCAGTTTCTACAGAAATTTGAGCCTGGCGAACAGGAACTTCACTGTCGATACCGACATCAAAACGTTTTTTGTTGAGGTTATAAGAATCAAGTTGTGCTTTCAACGTTTGATCTGCAAGCTTCAATTGAGCGCTAGCAAATGAATAATTTAACCATGCTTGAGACACTTGTCCAATCAAACTGATTTGTGTCGCATCACGAGAACTTGCAGTTGCTAAGTAGCTATCAAGCGCATTGTCTTTAAGGCTTCTTACACGTCCCCAGAAGTCAAGTTCATAAGCTGTTACACCAAGACCTACATTGTAAGAAGTCATTGGTTTACCCGAACTTAGGGTGTCTTGACGGAGAACACCACCACTCGCACCAATGGTTGGAAGCTGGTTGTTCTCTGTGATTTGGTACGCTTGTTGAGCACGTTGAATGTTCAATGTTGCGGTACGCAAATCACGGTTATTGGCAAGTGCAAGATCAATGACTTGAAGTAAGCGTTGATCTGCAAAAAAGTCTTTATAGCCTTGTTCGGCAATAGAAGTACCAGAAGTATTTGAAAGATAACTTGTTGGTAAGTTTGCCTGTGCTACCGGTTCTGGGCCACGCATGCTTTGACAAGCTGTCAAAGCAAGCGCAAGTGCAGATACCGCAATGCTACGACCTGAAAAAGACCATACTTTTTGCATCACGATTTATGCTCCTGAATATTTTGGTTTTTAGGTTTGTATTTAAAGATACTACGTATCCATACAAAGAATACAGGGATAAAGAAGATACCTAAAAGCGTTGAACTGATTACTCCACCCAGAACACCGTAACCTACGGAGTGCTGACTACCTGCACCTGCACCTGTTGAAAGGGCAAGAGGAAGTACACCGAAACCAAATGCTAATGTCGTCATAATAATTGGACGCAAACGCATTTTAGCTGCATGAAGTGTCGCTTCAAATAACTCTTCGCCTTTTTCCTGAAGTTCTTTTGCAAACTCTACAATCAAGATCGCATTTTTTGCAGATAAACCGATGACTGCAATGATCGCGACTTGGAAGTAAATGTTATTGGATAAGTTTGGATCACCTTTTATCACCATACCTAACCATGTCAACCCCATCGCACCGACAATACCTAAAGGTACAACCAATAATACTGAGAATGGGATAGACCAACTTTCATATAGTGCTGCAAGGCATAGGAATACGATAAGCAATGAAAGTGCGTAAAGGAATGGAGCTTGAGCGCCAGAATCACGTTCCTCTAAAGATAAACCTGTCCATTCATAGTCAAAGCCCGTTAAGCCCATAGAAGGTAATTTCGCAATTATTTCCTCCATTGCCTTCATAGAATCACCAGAACTGATACCTGGTGCAGGAGTACCCTGAATGTTTACAGATGAAACACCATTGTAGCGCTCTAGACGTGGTGAACCATACGTCCACTCACCCGTAGAAAAGGCAGAAAATGGAACCATTACACCTTTGTTATTACGCACATACCACTTGTTCAAGTCTTCAGGCATCATGCGTGAATTAGCTTCACCTTGGACATAAACTTTCTTCACACGACCACGGTCTACGAAGTCATTGATATATGAACCGCCCCAAGCCATACCCATTGTGCTATTGATATCTGCAATACTGACACCCATTGCACCAGCTTGAGCCTGATCAATATTGATCTGGTACTGTGGCGTATCTTCCTGACCATTTGGACGGACACCTGTTAGGCGTTTATCCTGACTTGCCATACCTAAAACTGCATTTCGTGCAGCAATAAGCTTGTCATGACCTTGACCACCAGCGTCTTTTAACTGAAGGTTAAATCCTGCAGTTACACCTAATTCAGGCATTGCTGGCAATTGTAAAGGCATAACGTATGAAGCGTCTTTGATAATCATATTCAACGCCATACCGCGTTGAATAACTGCACCAATTTGTTGTTCAGCCGATGTACGATCTTTCCAATCTTTTAAGCGAATAAACGCAAGACCAGCATTTTGACCTACACCAGTGAAAGAGAAACCTGCAACACTGAAGACGGACTGAACTGAATCTTTTTCTTTATTTAAGAAGTAGTCAGTCATGGTGTCAATGGTTTTACCCGTACGATCCAGTGTCGCATTTGGTGGTAATTGTACCAATGTCATCACGATACCCTGATCTTCTTCAGGTAGGAATGATGATGGTAGCAGTTTGAACAACACAACCATGATACCAATCACTACAGCATAAATAATTCCAGAGAATATTTTGTTATGCGTCATGAAGTTAACAGCACCGCGATATTTTTCAGCAGTACGGTCAAAGGCATTATTAAACCAACGGAAGAAGCGAGCAAAAATATTGTTGCTTGGTTTTTTGTTAGCATCATGCTGTTTTAAAATAGTTGCACATAGAGCAGGTGTAAATGTTAATGCCACGATGAGTGACAAAATCATTGCAGTCACTAAGGTCAGTGAGAACTGACGATAAATAACACCCGTAGTACCACCAAAGAATGCCATAGGTACGAATACCGCAGTCAAAACAGAGGTAATACCAATCAAAGCACCTGAAATCTGTTGCATAGAAATTTCAGTCGCAGCAACAGGATCTAGATGATCTTCTTGCATCACACGTTCGACGTTTTCCACAACAACAATGGCGTCATCGACCAGAAGACCAATCGCCAGTACCATGGCAAACATGGTTAATGTGTTAATAGAGAAACCGAATACATTAATAACAGCAAATGTACCCAATACAACAACAGGCACTGCCATTGTTGGAATAATAGTTGCACGCCAGTTTTGTAAGAACAAGAACATTACGAAGAATACAAGAATGATTGCTTCGATGAGTGTATGTACAACACTTTCAATAGATAGTTTAATGAATGGTGTTGTATCAAAGGCTAATTGATCTTTCATACCTGTAGGATAGTTTTTACGTAATTCTACAAGACGCTCTTCTACAGCTTTTGCCGTATCTAGAGCATTAGCGCCAGTTGCAAGTTTAATTGCAACGCCACCCGCAGGGCTACCATTGTATTTAGAGTCGAATTGATAATTATCCGCACCTAATTCAACACGAGCAACTTCACCTAAACGTACCTGAGCACCATCGATCGTATTTTTCAGGAAGATATTTTTGAATTGTTCAGGTGTTGTAAGCATGCTTTGAGCATTAACGGTCGCATTTAACACTTGACCTTCAATTGCAGGAGCGCCACCTAATTGACCAACAGCAACCTGTGAGTTTTGAGCACGAATTGCTGCAGCAACATCACTTGGCGTGATTTGTAAGCTGGTCATTTTGGCAGGATCTAGCCAAATACGCATTGCATACGAACCACCAAATACTTGAACTTCACCTACACCTGCTACGCGGCTAAGGGGTTCAGAAATACTTGAGTTTACATAGTCTTTAATATCATCTGCTGAAAGATTATTGTCAGGAGAATAGAAAGCAAGAACTTGTAAGAAGCTCGCACCTGATTTGGTCACTTTGACACCCTGACGTTGTACATCTTCAGGTAAAAGTGCAGTTGCAGATTGCAATTTGTTTTGGACTTGAACTTGGGCGATATCTGGATCGATCCCTTGTTCGAAGTTTAATGTAATCGACGCTTGACCGTTACCCGCACTATTCGACGAGATATAACGTAAGCCATCTAGACCATTCATTTGTTGTTCAATAATCTGCGTTACTGTGTTTTCAACAGTCGCAGCAGATGCACCTGGATATGTCGCCGCAATGGTAACAGTCGGTGGTGCAATGGTCGGATATTGAGCAATAGGCATCTTGGTGAGGGTAAGAATACCCGCCAACATGATGACCAATGCAATCACCCATGCAAAAATAGGGCGATGAATAAAAAATTGAGCCATTTAGTCTACCCCTTATGCGTGTGAAGTAGCTTTTTGTTCAGTCGCTTTATCTTGTTGTGCAGGTTTTGCGCCTGTTGCAGGTTGACCTTGTGGTGCAGCTGCTTGAGGTTGATAAGGTTTAGCGACAACTTCTTGTTCAGGCTTAACTTTTGCAATACCGTCTACAATGACTTTATCACCTGTATTTAAACCTTGGGTCACAATCCAATTTTGACCTTGGACACCCGAAGTAGTGATCTGACGAGGTTCAACTAAACCTTTAGCATTCACCAACATCGCCATTGCTTGACCCGTCGGCGTACGAGTAATCGCAGCTTGTGGCACTAAATAAGCATTTGGAATCACACCTTGTACGATTTGCGCATTGGCAAACATACCTGGCAATAACAAGTGATTAGGGTTAGAGAACACAGCACGTAAAGTTACAGAACCAGTATCAGGGTTTACACTTGCATCAGAGAATGCAAGATTCCCTTCTACAGAGTAATAACTACCATCTTCAAGTTTTAAACGAACTTTAGTGTTATTACTGCGGTCAATACTGCCTTGGCTAAGTTGCTGACGTAAACGTAGTAACTCTGCACTAGACTGGCTAATATCCACATAAATTGGATCAAGCTGTTGAATAGTCACCAAAGCATTGGCTTGGTTTGCAGTCACGAGTGCACCAGCAGTCACCGATGAACGGCCAGATTGACCAGAAATCGGTGCGCGTACAGTAGAGTAGCCAAGATCGATTTGTGCATTTTTAACAGAAGCTTGAGAAGCAGCAATATCGGCTTCAGCCAATTTAATTTGAGCAACTAAATCATCATATTCTTGTTTAGAAACCGCATTGATTCCAACAAGTTGACGATAGCGATTTGCTTTTACTTGAAGCGCACTTACATTGGCTTGCTGACGTACAAGAGCCGCTTTCGCACTTTCTAAATTTGTACGGTTAATACTTGAATCAACTTCATAAAGAGGTTGACCTTCGCGAACAAAACTTCCTTCTGTGAACAAGCGTTTTAAAATGACACCACTTGTTTGCGGGCGGACATCTGAAATTTCATATGCAGATGTACGACCAGAAAGTTCAACCGTTTGTTCAACGCTTTGTGGTTGAGCAACAATGACACCGACTTCTGTCGGGGGCATTTTTTGGGCAGCAGCGCCACCTTGCTGTGCGTCTTTAGGATCTTTGCTACAACCCACAAGCGCAATACTTGTTGCAAGAGCACAAGCAGTAAGGGCAGGAGCCCAAAGCTTTGCCGATATCATTATTCCACCTCGTTTAGATTCTTATCTAAAAATAATTTGTTTTTACTCAACGTTTTTGGCAACAATATGAACCATAAAATGGCAGCCCATATAAAACCGATACCCCATCCAGCGAGTACGTCAGTAGGGAAATGTGCTCCCAAATAAACGCGAGAGACTCCCATGCTTAATATCCATAAAAAAGCAGCTAAGCAGATCAATTTTATTCGATTATGTTTATGAAATATAAATATAATTGAACAGGCTAACATGGCTGCATAGAGACTGTGCGCACTTGGAAATGAAGCACCATAGGTGTGTACCATCTGGTAGACCTCATCGGGTCGTGGGCGATTGATTAAATATTTGAGTATCCAACCAATCGTTGCAGAACCGAATAATCCAAGACTGACCATCAGTAAATTTGCATACTGTTTCAATCGAATGAATTGTAGACTCAAAATTCCGACAATCACTATCATGGGGAGTAAACCACCCACATAGGACAATATCGTTGTGATGCCATTCAAAAAGACTGAACGGTGTTCACTGATCCAAACAACACTGGATACATCTAGTTGTTGTAAGTTGGTTATTGTCAAACCTAAGCCACTAAAAAATAAACTTATACAGCCAACAAAAAGTAGTACATAAGGCATAAAACAACCATGAGTCTATTAATTGCACTCGTTGAGTTTAATTAATGGGCTAAAGTGTACTAGTCAGTACACTTTTTTTCAAGTGAGTAGAATTAGGTAATTTATACTAATTTTTTTTTGTGAAATACATAACGATTTGTACAAAAAAATAACAAAAACCCTAGTGATTTGGTTTAGTTTGTGAAGAATTTTTTTCTTCGACCTCTACAGGTTGTTTGGGAGGCCAAAAGAAATCTAAAGGTCGTGTAAAAAAATGTGTAAATACAAGCTTTGCTAAGGGCTTCCATTGTTCAAAACGGACTTGCCTCGCTCTTAGTGCGACAATAATCGTCAGACTAAAGCTCACAAAAAGGTTGGTTAGACCAATACAGATCACGCCAAGAAAAGATACAATAATCAAGCCAATATCGGGTGAACCATTTATAGTCATTAAACCTTGAATAAAGTTTGCAGATGCAAAAGCGATATGACGAATATCTAAGGGTAAACCTAAGATAAATCCTATAGTTCCCATACTTCCAAGCATGATTCCAAATAGAAAATTACCTGCCAAAGCACCTAAGTTTTTTTCAATATAATCTGCAAATTTGTCGAGTTTGGCTTGTCCCATGATATTTTTCAATTTTACATGGGCTTTTAAACGTGGACCGACTTTGCGATACACAGCCATATTGTCGAAATATCCTGCGATTAATCCCGATAAAAATAAACAAACGCCTGCAATTGCCGCATGTGGAATGGCGAGTGACGTAAATGGGTTGAGGCTATGCAATAGGTTTGTTGCTTTAAAATGATTCAGTAACGGTTCATGCATAACCCATTGCCATAAAAAGGTAATTAAGGCAGCAGTAGGGATGGCAATAGAAATATTACCTAAAATTGCAATGAACTGTGTTCGGATAATATTGATAATTAATCCTGCAAGTTCAGCAATTTGAGCGGTTTTAGAGCCTTTACGATGTTGCACTGTAGAGGCTAAAGCTGCGGCTGTCATCGCAGGTTGTTTGGTTGCAACAGTAAAGTGCAACACGTGGATTAGGATGAAACCCCATGAATAATTCATACTAAACAGCAATGCTTGAATAAATGGAGCCAATATCAAACGAGCTGTTAGAATTTTCAGCGTTGCCATTGTGGCAATGATCGCACCTGCACCCGCAGCTGCTTTGTACATTCCCCAAAAGCCTTTCTTGTCTGTACTTACATAATGCTCGCCTGTTTTGCTCGCATTTTCAGTCACTTGTAGTGCAATAAGTTCACTATTGGTTTTAAGTAAGTCTCGCACACTGGTTTCACTATAGTGTGCATGGACTAAGTCTGTGAGCAATTCACCACACACTTGGTAACGTACAGAATCTTCTTCTACAATAATATTAAGCAATAATTCAATACGATCTAAACATTGTTCTAATAAAGAGAGGAGGTAGGTTAGGCTTAGGCTGACACCAATGCGTTTTGTTGCTCGACGAATTTTAAGTACGACTTCTCGGCATTGATCAATCATCACCAAAGCTTGATCTGCATCTGGTGGGATGGTGACAGCATATTCATCTAGATTACGATGCTGTTTTTTATAAGCTTCTATAAATTCAATGATTTCACGGTTTTGAACCAAAAAAGGCGATTCGTATTCTTGTAGCTCAGGGTAAGCATTAATAAATTCAGGGTATAAACCAATACCGCTAATACGATATGACAGCACAGTGATGGCTTTGACGATTTCTCTTTTAATGCCCGTTTTTTCACTTTTGTGGGAATGCCCTTGATCTAGAAGCTGAAAAAGTTGTTGCCACAATTCATCGCCAATATTTTCAAGCCAGTATTTATCGCTACGCTGGTGAAAAACTTTACCCACTAAATCTTTTAGATCTGCATCATCGACCAATAAAGGTAAAAAGTGCGCGCCTAAACGCTGTCCAAGTTGATTCCAAAAACCATCTAAAGACAAAATACCACTGTCGGCATATAAACTTGCCTGCTTGTAGTGGTTTATTAATTGCAATAAATAAGCTTGAAATGTAGATGCAGCATTGGGTGTAATGAGTAGGGCTTGTATTAGCTGTTGAATGTTTTTTTGACTTTGTTCTAAATTATGACTGTCACTGGGTCTGATACGATTGATCAACTCAATCAAAAAATTGGGATTTGGAACAGCTTTTATATCGTCAAGCTGCTCCTGCATAAGAAGGAAAAGATCATTAAATTTTATCTGCATAAGCTATGGTGAAAATAATTAACTCTATTTACTGGATTCGATGCAAGGCAAGTTGCGCTAAATTATAAAGTGCTTGGCGGTATTTAGATTCTGGTAAATGGTTTAAAGCTTGAATTGCTGCTTGTGTTTCTTCAGTCGCACGTTTACTACAATAATCTAAAGCACCAGAAGTCTGTACGATCTGAATAACACGTTCTAGATCTGCTGTTCCACCTGTCGCAATACTTCTGCGAATAATTTCGTGCTCTTCACCTTGCGTATTTGCTAATGCAGAGATTAAAGGTAAAGTCGGTTTACCTTCCATTAAATCATCACCAATATTTTTACCTAATGTTTCAGCGTCAGATGTGTAGTCTAAAATATCATCAATAATTTGAAAGGCATTGCCAAAGTGACCTGCAAATAAACGCAAAGGCTCACGGTATTCAGCTTTGCCTGCAATGATTGCAGCACCTTCTGTTGCGAGTTCAAATAAACGTGATGTTTTACCGTGAATAATATCAAGATAAGTTTGTTCATCTGTATCAGGTTGATGCTGTGCTTGAAGTTGTAAAACTTCGCCTTCTGCAATTTCACAAGTTCCTGTTGAGAAGTCTTTCAACAAAATCATATTGTCTAAATCGACCAACAGATCAAAGGCACGAGAAATAAGAAAATCACCGACTAAAACAGCAGTTTGATTGTTCCATGTTGCATTGGCAGTCGGGCGACCACGTCTTAAACCTGATTCATCGACAACGTCATCATGCACCAAAGTTGCGGTATGTAGCATTTCAATAATTGCAGCAAGTTTACGATAATCTTGCATTTCTGCATCTGTTGCACCACACGCTTTTGCAGCCAGTAGACACATAATCGGGCGCATACGTTTGCCGCCAGCTTCCACGACATGCTTACTCACAGCCATCACCAATGCAACTTTTGAGGTAATCCCTTCATTAATAAACTTATCCATTGCAGCAAAGTCTGTTGCAACTGGAGCGAGAATATCTTGCTTAAAGTCGATGGTCATAGAGTGGGAGCCTCTTGCAAATGCGTTTTAAGTTGCTAGTGTAACAATTAACATAGATGAATGTTGCTTTAGAAAACATCATTATGCTGAATCTTAATGATTTGTTGTTTCTTTATCCAAGCTTTGCTGAAACATCATAGGGTCAGTTGGTCTTTATTTTGAGCTACATAGTAGCCGATTTGTTTGAAAAATCTATTTCAATTTATGTAAAAATTGAGAAAATTTTAAATATTTTCAAGGGTTAAATCTTAAAACCACGAAATAGCACTGTTTGTTTTATACACGAAAAGATTATTTGATGAAAATGACTTGTTGTTTAATTCATTATCACTTAAAATCTTTGCCCTTATATAACCCCCAGTGGCGTTCGTCTTAAGATCGGTATATTCCTTTATCGGCACGACGACACGGGTAAGTTGGAGTACACTATGTACGCAGTAATCCAAAGCGGTGGTAAACAGCACCGTGTTGTTGAGGGTGAAACCCTTAAAGTAGAATTATTGAAAGTTGAAACTGGCGCAACTATTACATTTGATGATGTATTAATGGTTGTAAACGGCGAAAGCATTCAAATCGGTGCTCCAGTTGTTGCTGGCGCGAAAGTAACTGCAGAAGTGGTTGGTCATGGTCGTCACGACAAAATCCGTATTGTTAAAATGCGCCGTCGTAAACATTACCGTAAACAACAAGGTCACCGTCAATGGTTTACCGAGTTGAAAATTACTACGATCGCAGGCTAATCACTAGGAGTAAATAGACATGGCAACTAAAAAAGCCGGTGGATCGACCAAAAACGGTCGTGATTCGAATCCTAAAATGCTAGGTGTTAAAATGTACGGCGGTCAATCTGTGACTGCTGGTAACATTATCGTTCGTCAACGTGGTACAGAATTCCACGCTGGTGCTAACGTAGGTATGGGCCGTGACCATACTTTGTTCGCAACTGCTGACGGCGTAATTAAATTCGAAGTGAAAGGTCAATTTGGCCGTCGCTACGTGAAAGTTGAAACTGCATAAGTTTTAATTTTGTGAAAAGCCCGCTTAATTGCGGGTTTTTTTATGTTTATAAATAAATTAAAAATGATATTGATCTCCATCATGATGAATATTTTTCTACATTTTGCACCAATAAGCATACAAAACTTCTTATATTCTCAATTATTAGCAACTCGATTTGGTTTAAGATAAATCATCTTATAAATTACATTCTGCAAATTTTTTAAGATCATATTTAAATAAACGTATTTGAATTTTAATGCAGACTTTGAAAAGGTAAACCTATGAATATGCTTCGTAAAACGATGGGTGCAGTCGCAATGAGTGCAGCGTTGTTAGCACCAGCAATCAGCACAACAGTTTTCGCAGCACCTGCTGCATCGGAGCAACAAGCGACTGCAAATTTGGTTCGTCAGTTAAGCAGTGTAAAAAGCTTTACTGCAAATTTTGAGCAAACAACAAAAGTTACTCAAACTGGTAAAGTTGCAGAGAAAAAAGGCTTATCAGCTCAGCATATGAACCAAACTTTTAAAGGTGTTATGAAAGTTGAACGCCCTGGAAAATTCTATTGGCAAACAACGTCACCTGCAAAGCAAACGATTGTAACGACAGGCAAAACAGTTTGGATTTATGATCCAGATTTACAACAAGCCGTTCGCCAAAATTTAGATGACCAAGTGGCGAACACGCCTGCATTATTACTAAGCGGAAATACTCAACAAATTCAAAAGGCGTATCGTATTACTCAGCCAGATGCAGGTAAAACGTATTATACTTTGTATCCAAAACAAAAAGATGGTGCTTTCCAAAGTTTAACCATTAGCTTTGGTGCAAAAAATGCACCTACTTTGATGATTTTGCAAGATTCATTGGGTCAAACAACAACGGTTCGTTTTAATAATGTTGTGGTCAACGCAGCAATTCCGGCATCTACTTTTAATTTTGTACCGCCAAAGGGTACAGATATTATTGATCAATAATGATTTGGTTGATAAAACAGTTGTATCAATAATAGAGCAGCCTTCGGGTTGCTTTTTATTTGCTATAAAATAAAAAATTGAATCTATTTCATCAAATTGATTCACAAACAATAAAATGGAACGGATTAAATCAGCTGAAAAATCACTTATATCTTTGGTAATGAATATGTTTTTTCTGAGTTTATTCGGGTTTTATGGTTGTTGGGTGGATTTAAGTGAAGAGATATTTTATTCTGAAAAAATCGCTTGAAAATAAAAAATGAGATGCAGTATGTATCGGAAAGATCAAAAGAAACAGCTGCAATATCCCAAAATGAATGCTGCAAAATCATTCTTCAATGTATTTAGGCAAATTTGTATACGTATCATTGGGCAGTTTTTAAGGCGAAATACAAAATTTAAAGAAGTTAATCTTTATCATAAGAAAATTTATCAAGCTGTAGATGAGTATGAAACAACAACTTTTAAAATTTCTGGAATTATTCCCAAACATTTGAATGGCTTGTTATTAAGAATTGGCTCGAATCCTATTGATGTTAAAAATCCAGCATTATTTGAATGGTATTTGGGTGATGGCATGATTCACGGACTGAAATTGCAAGATGGAGATGCGATCTGGTTTAAAAGCAAAATGCTTGCGACTGATTTTGTTCAAAATAGAAAAGCTCAACCTCGTATCAAAGGGTATAGGCGAGGTGCGCATGATGTGGTAAATACCAATATTTTTAAACATGCGGGAAAGCTTTGGGCTGTTATTGAAGCGGGTGCATTTCCGATCTGCCTAGATGATGAGTTAAATGCAGAACGTTACCAGTTTTTTAATAGCGATGCGGATTTACCTTTTACCGCACATCCACGTAAAGATATCAAAACAGGGCATTTACATGCGATTTGCTATGATGCTTTAGACTGTAAAAATGCGTATTATCAAGTGATTGATCAGCATGGTGATCTCATTCATGTCACGCAAATATTGTTAAAACACGGTCCAATGATCCATGACTGTTTAATTACAGATTGCGAAGTGATCATTTTCGATTGTCCACTTACTTTTTCCGTAAAGCATTTATTACAAGGGAAAAGTGTTCCGTATCAATGGAATGATCAACATCAAGCACGACTTGGAATTTTATCCAAATATGGACATGCTGAACAAATTCAATGGATTAATCTTGATCCATGTTTTGTATTTCATGCCGCAAATGCTTTTCGTGATGAGCAGAATCAAATTATTTTAGATATTATGGTTCATCACACTGATTTTGAACATTCTTTACATGCTGCGTATGAACAGCAAAATGCAAGATTAGAACGCTGGACAATTAACTCAAAATTATCAGCTATCAATCGAATTATTTTAGATTCACGCATTCAAGAATTTCCAAAAATTGATGAGCGTTTTACAGGTCTAAAATACAGATATTTATACACTTTGGCTTTTCCAAAAAATGCAGCATTATTTAATTTTTTGTGTATTTATGATTTGGAAATGAATAAAAATGTGACTTATGATTTTGGAATAAGTTGGGCAATCGGTGAAGTGGTTTTTGTCCCTGAATCTGAGCAAAGCGCAGAAGGTGATGGCTTTTTAATGGCTTATTTACATCATCTCGATGGTGAAGATTCTAAAGTTGTCATTTTGAAAGTGAATGGTTTAGATATTCAGTTACAAGCTGAGATTGATTTGGCTGTACGAGTACCTTTAGGATTTCATTGTAATTGGGTGAATTTGAATTAGGTGCTACTTTATTGAAATGATGGATAATAAATAGTATTAATGGTCACATCGGCTGTAAAAATAATGTTGAAAAAATAAGATCCTTATAAGATTAAGCTTAATTATAAAATTTAAATAATTAACAATTCATAATGTTTATTTTCATAGACACGTTTTATGATAGTGCTATTAATCCATATGCTTTAAAGATATAGAAATGAAAGTAAAATTTAAAAGTAGTCTCGTTTTTTCATCTCTTTTATCAGTGATGTTCATTGTGACAGGTTGCCAAGAAAAACCTGCACCACAACAAGAAACCGTGTCCACAGAATCTAAATCATCCACCATACCATTGCTCCAAGCTCAAGTTGAACGAGTGGAATTACCTAAAAAGCAATTTTGTGATGAGGATGGCTGTACACAGTATGACTTTCAAACGGTAAAAACCAATGTATCCTGGATTAATGATTATTTTTTAGAGCGTATAAAAAAAGATGTTCCGAGTGCATTTGAAACATCCTCACCAAATAGTCATGCTGCAAGTGAAGCTGTTGATATTAAAGGGCTGAATCAGAGTAGTATCTATATTCGATTTGTATCGCAACAATATAATTTAGCGACGTTTATTATCCAGTCTTATACCTATTCAGCAGGTGCAGCGCATGGTATGTATCATAATGAATATGTGACTTTCGATTTAAATACCCAAAAACGTTTGGCATTAACAGATATTCTCAAACCGAATGTTGAAGCCAAAGTTGCTGAACAACTTTATGATGCTAATGCCAACTGGTTAACTCAGCACGATATTACCCGTGAAAAATTGCAATTGAGCGATAATTATTATTATGGAACAAAAGGTCTTGTTTTTGTTTATCCATTATATGAATTGGCTTCATATGCAGAGGGGATGACTGAATTGACATTGCCTTATGCGACCGCAAAAGATCTGATTAAGACAGAATATTTACCGAGTTTACCGCAAACTGAAACTATTGCTGAAAAGCCTGTTACACCTTAATTGATAATTTTGTAGGCTTAATACTCAATTCCGTCTTTGTGCAACGCTCTGTCACTGTATTTTTTGCAGTGAAGAGCTTACACTATAGGCAGTTTTTTACATGATAAAAGATTGGCTATGATCGACCCAAAATTAATCAGAAATAATATTGAGGCTGTAAATTTAGCCTTAGCGAAACGTGGTGTGCAACTTAACGTTGAAGAATGGGCATCACTAGAAGCTCGCCGTAAAGAAATTCAATCCAAAACTGAAAATCTTCAAGCCGAGCGTAATTCGGGTGCGAAACAAGTAGGTCAAATCAAGAAAGCAGGCGGTGATGCATCTGAAATCATGACACGTATGTCCGCGATTGGTGATGAGATTAAAGCTGCTGAACTTGAGTTGAATGAGCTTCAAACTGAACTTGAAGCGAAATTGATGTCTATTCCAAACTTACCGCACGAGTCTGTACCAGAAGGTAAAGATGAAAGCGATAATGTTGAAGTTTTGAAATGGGGTACACCTCGTCAGTTCGATTTCGAAGTGAAAGACCATACTGATCTTGGTGAAATGATCGGTGGTTTAGAGTTTGAAACTGCAACAAAACTAACAGGTACACGTTTTAGCGTACTGAAAGGTCCATTGGCGCGTTTACAACGTGCTTTGACACAATTCATGTTAGATACGCACACTCTAAAAAATGGTTATACCGAAGCGTATGTGCCCTATCTTGTCAATGCAGACTCTTTGCGTGGCACAGGTCAATTACCTAAATTTGAAGAAGATTTATTCAAATTACAAGGTGAGAAAGAATATTACCTGATCCCGACTGCGGAAGTACCATTAACCAATTTCGTCCGTGATGAAATTATTGATGCAGATCGTTTGCCGCTAAAATATGCTGCACATACACCATGTTTCCGTAGCGAAGCAGGTTCGTATGGTCGTGATACTCGTGGTTTAATTCGTCAACATCAATTCGACAAAGTTGAAATGGTGCAAATTGTTAAACCTGAAGATTCTATGCAAGCTTTAGAAGACTTAACGGGTCATGCTGAAGGTATTTTGCAAGCGCTAGGTTTACCATATCGTAAAATCACCCTGTGTGGTGGCGATATGGGCTTTGGTGCATGCAAAACTTACGATTTAGAAGTGTGGGTACCGAGTCAGGATACTTATCGTGAAATTTCTTCATGTTCAAATATGTGGGATTTCCAAGCGCGCCGTATGATGGCTCGTTACCGTACAGACCAAAAGAAAACTGAACTTGTGCATACTTTAAATGGTTCAGGCTTAGCAGTAGGTCGTACTTTATTGGCGGTGATGGAAAACTATCAACGCGCAGATGGCTCTATTGAAGTGCCTGAAGTATTACGTCCGTACATGGCTGGTGCAACTTTTATCGACTAAACCATTTTAAGGTTTAAAAAATAGATATTTGGTTCAGTTTTGTGCATAAAAATTGCTTAGTACAATCAGATTTGAACTTTTGAGGAACACTGTGGAAATTTTCCCAATTTCATTAAAACTACAAGGGCAACCTTGTCTGATTGTGGGTGGTGGGCATATTGCTTATCGCAAAGCAGTATTACTTGCAAAAGCAGGTGCTGTAATTCATGTGGTTGCACCTGATATAGAGCAAAACCTCTTAGATATTGTCCATTCAACGCATGGGCAATATCATGCAGATAAATTTGATCCTCAAATTAGCCTAAGTAGCTATCGTTTGGTGATTGCTGCAACCAATGATAAAGCTGTCAATCAAGCTGTTTTTGAAGCTTGTGAAGATTTAAATGTGTTGGTCAACAGTGTTGATGATCCTCCACATTGTCGCTTTATGGTGCCTGCGATCATTGACCGTTCACCACTGGTGGTTTCAATTGCCACCAATGGTGCCTCTCCTGTTTTATCTCGTCAGATTCGCACTCAACTTGAAGCGTCTATTCCCCATGGAATGGGTAAACTTGCTGATTTTTCTGGAAAATGGCGTAAAGCGGTTAAAGAACAGATTACCAACCCTGATGAACGTCGAATCTTTTGGGAAGATTTATATGCCAGTCCTTTAAAAGAGCAGGTGTTTAATGACAACCTCAAAGAGGCGGATCGTTTAATTGAACAAGCTTTGACAAAATGGCAAAAACCAAAAGGTGAAGTTTATTTGGTGGGTGCAGGACCAGGTGATCCTGAGCTGTTAACTTTAAAAGCACTTAGACTGATGCAGCAAGCTGATGTGGTGATTTATGACCGTTTGGTCTCTCCAGCAATTTTAGAATTATGTCGGCGTGATGCTGAAAAAATATATGTCGGAAAAGCACGTTCTAATCATTCCGTGCCACAAGATGGTATTAATGCATTACTGGTCAAATATGCCACCGAAGGCAAACGTGTATGTCGTCTAAAAGGTGGTGATCCATTTATTTTTGGTCGCGGTGGTGAAGAAATTCAAGAGCTTTTTGCAGCCAATATTACATTCCAAGTTGTCCCAGGTATTACTGCTGCATCAGGTTGTTCAGCCTATGCTGGAATTCCGCTTACACATCGTGATTATGCACAAAGCGTTCGTTTTTTGACGGGGCATTTAAAAGAAGGTTCACCAGAATTACCATGGAATGAGCTGGTTTACGAAAATCAGACATTGGTTTTATATATGGGCTTGGTGGGACTAGAAAAAATTTGTGAAAATCTAATATCACATGGTCAACGTCCAAATATGCCAGTGGCTTTGATCTCCAAAGGGACAACCCCAGATCAAAAGGTGGTGGTTGGAACTTTGGCAGATATTGCATCAAAAGTTGAAGAAAACCATATTCAAGCGCCTACTTTGACCATTATTGGTGAAGTGGTGAATTTACGCGAACAGTTACAGTGGCAATAATATCTGCCTAAATTTTTCTTTAAAAAACAGACATGGTCTTTTTTAAAGTACTTAGGTTGTATTCTGATAAGTAGAGATCTTCCGTGATTCATGTTGTTTTATACGAGCCTGAAATTCCTGCCAATACAGGGAATATCATTCGTTTATGTGCCAATACAGGTGCACAATTACATTTAGTCAAGCCTTTAGGCTTTGAACTGGATGATAAAAAGTTGCGCCGTGCAGGATTGGATTATCATGAATGGGCACATATGAAAGTTTGGGAAAACTTTGCTGAATGTCTGGCACATTTAGAGGTGCAGGGGATTGAACTTGATGCGATTTATCCTTTAACCACTAAAGGTACTGAAACACCGCATACTTCAGATTTAAACCGACCTGTGGCTTTATTGATGGGGCCAGAAACACGTGGTTTACCAGAAGATGTCCGTATGATGTTCCCTCAGGCGCATTGGATTCGTTTACCTATGGCACCGAATTCACGTAGTCTGAATTTATCGAATGCCACCGCAGTGATTCTATATGAAGCATGGCGTCAGCAAGGATTTAAAGAATTAAAATAAAAATCATAACCCATCGTTTAGATGGGTTTTTATTCATATTAATTAATGATTTGCTTTGAGGAATGAGCAATGTGATTATCTTTGAATAAGCGACCTCATCTGTTTGGAGGTTGCCTTTAAAATCAGTAATCACGGAATTTATTTTAATTTTTCACTCTTTCTTTGCAATATGCCAAATATTTGAGTGATTCTTTCTTCTATAACTATAGTCAAACCGCCTAATTATTCATACAAGTGATTTACATCAAGTCATTGATCATAAGTTTTTGTATTAACTTTTAGAAACCGTTGATTATCGATTCATTTTTTATACTTTTGAATCCTAGATGATTACCCCTCGCCCAATAGAAGATTCTTGTCATCTTGTCATCTCAGAAAAGTGAGGCATCGCCTACGCAAAGCTATTTAAACTTAGAATGTAAGGTGTGGCAATGCAAGCTTTTTTATAATCAAATAATTTATTTTTCCATACAATTGATTTGATTAAAAATATCAATTAAGAGCAATTATATTCTTGTGTCTGAGTTTTTTGACAGGTTACCTATTTAACGGTTCCTAAATAGTGTTGACAGCCTGTATCAGGCTGCACCCCAATGCTTGTACTTTCTTATTCAGACCTTAAAAAATCAGATTTTAACTATTTTTTGGGTTCTAAATAGGTCACTTTTTCAGATTTCGGCATACCTTTATAATCTGTGATTAAGATATGAAGTTTAATTTTTTGTCCTTTTTTAAATTCTGAGCGATTCGGAAAATCTCTTAAATTTTCTTCTAAGACTTTGCCGATATAGTGTTGACAACCACTATCCGCTCGGCCAGCAGCTTGCGCTTTTTTTACAACACCTTTTATGCTGAGTGTTGTTTCCTCAATTTCACCTAAGCCATCTTTATTGATATATAGCGTACGTGTAGAAGTGTTTTCTAAAAGTTTAACCTCTAAATCACAAGAATTTTCATAGGACGCAAAAGTACTATGGCTGAGGATTGCTAGGATAAAGAGCAGTGGAATTTTCATTATTTTATCCCCTTTCATATGTTTTATTCAAATGACGCTGAGTTTATATCATGCTTACAACATATCGAGCTGAGTATAGGTCATGTTTAGAGTGTTGAAGTTTAGGCTTCTTGTAGCAGTGCTGGCTCATTTTTTGCTTGAATTGCATCAAATTGTTTTTGTGCACGAATGACATGTTGCACATTGCCTTCAGCCCAGAGCTTAAATGATAAAGCGGTTTGTGCAAACTCAAAGCCTAGAGAGGTCAAAGCATATTCAACACGAATCACATTGTTTTCATGAATTGTACGGGTGATAAATCCATCTCTTTCCAGAATTTTTAATTTCTGAGAAAGCACTTTAGGTGAGATGCCTGTTAAGTTTTTTTTCAGTTCATTGAAGTGTTGAGAGTGCTGATGAAGTCGATAAATAATCATCAAAACCCACTTATCTGCAAATTTTTCAAAAAAAGATCGTGCCGGGCAATTTGGATGAAAAATATTAAAATTGAATGCATTAGTCATCAATCTATACCTCAATTTGGAAAGTTATAACCAAGAAATGACCAGTTACCACGTAGTAACTAATTGATACTAGATTTCAAAAGTATATCATAAATTAATCAGGTCAATACAACTTCTGCTGATTGATAGCGTTGATCGACCCTTTTATATTTATGAGCGTGGTTTTAATGAAAATAACAGATGCGGTCGTTTTTATTACGGGTGCAAATCGTGGTTTAGGTTTGGCACTTGCCCAGCAAGCGATACAACGTGGCGCCAAGAAAGTTTATGCAGGAATGCGTAATCTTCAAGATTTTAATCAACAGGGTGTTATTCCAATTGTTGTAGATGTTACAGATCCTATATCTATTCAAAAAGCTGTTGCAGAATGTGGTGATGTCAATCTATTAATCAACAATGCAGGTATTGCACGCTTAAATGAGAGTCCTGTAGACGCAAATATTGCAGCAGTGACACGGACGGTTTTAGACACCAATCTTTATGGTGTGATCAATACGACTCAGCAATTCTCTCCAATTTTAGCAAGCCATGCTGAAAGTTATATCGTTAATATTTTATCGGATGTGTCTTGGGAACCTAGTACGATGTTAGCCAGTTATGCGATTTCTAAAGCGGCAGCATGGTCATTTACCAATTCAACTCGGCAATGGTTAGCTAAAGCCAATGTTCATGTCATGGGGGTACATGTTGGTTTTATCGACACAGATTTAACCCAGTCACTCGATATTGCCAAAATTTCACCACATACAGTGGCGCAACACGTATTTGATGGAATTCAACAAAATGCCTTTGAAGTGTTGGTTGGGGAATCTACCCAACAACTCAAAAAAGGTCTAACTGCAACCGTTCCAAGTTATATCAAACATTAATTTTTAAATATTTACCGTCTATATAAGAGGACTTATCATGTCAAAAATCGCTGTTGTTTATCATTCAGGTTATGGCCATACCAAAGTCATTGCAGAAACTTTTGCCAATGAAATTCAGGCAACGCTCATCGAAGTGGATCAAGAGGGTAATATTCAAGATCAGGATTGGGACACTTTAGATGCCGCAGATGCAATCGTATTTGGTGCGCCAACTTACATGGGCGGTGTGCCTTGGCAATTTAAAAAATTTGCAGATGCATCTTCTAAGCGTTGGTTTACTCGTGCATGGGCAGACAAGGTTTTCGGTGGTTTTACCAACAGCGCAAGTTTGAATGGTGATAAGCAAGTGACATTAATTTCGTTACATACCTTGGCTTCACAACATGGTGGTATTTGGGTCAGTCTTGGTTTGGCGCCATCAAACACTAAAAGCGCTACACGTCAGGATGTGAACAGCTTAGGTGGTTCTGTTGGCTTATTGGTTCAATCACCTGCTGATGCCAGTACAGATGAGATTCCAAGCGGTGATTTAGAGACTGCAAAACAATATGCAAAACGAATCAAAGCGATTACGGAAAAATTTATTGCAGCATAATTGCAGTTGATATGGCTAAAATAAGAAAGGCGCATAAAGCGCCTTTCTTATTTGATTACACATGCAATAATCAATTATTCATGTTCATTATGTTGTGGTGCAGGGTAGCGGAAACCGCGAGTTTTATAGGCTAGATAGGCAACACCTAATACAGCCCATGCAAGCCCGAGTTTTAATGCCATTTCATCAATTTCTAACCACATCAAGAATACACTGGCAAAACCAAGAGACGGAATCACCACATAATTGATGATTTCTTTCAGTGATTTTGTTCTGCCATCACGTAAGGCGTAACGTGAAATCACGGAGAAATTCACAAAACTAAATGCAGTTAAAGCACCAAAGCTAATTAAGTTGACAATATGTTCAAGGTCAAGAAAACCTGCTGATAACGCAACAACACCGACAATCAAAATATTATAAGTCGGGGTATGTAATTTTGGACTGATATGACCAAAAATTTTCTTATTAATGACTCCATCACGTCCCATCACATACATTAAACGAGAAACGCCTGCATGTGCAGAAATACCCGATGCAAGTACGGCAACGACTGCAAAATAGAGTACAAATTTTTTCAGTGCAATACCTGTAATAGCCGTCAATAACGTCGCACCACCAAGTGCTTCTAACATGACGGGTTGAGATTCATCAAGCGGATTGAAATATAGATTCGCATTGCTTGGGAAAAACAACTGAATAAAATACGTACTGAAAATAAAGATAATACCTGCAATTAAAGCTGTGCTAAAAATTGCTTTAGGTAATGTTTTCTCGGCATCTTTAGTTTCTTCTGCAAGTGATGATAAGGCATCAAAACCTGTGAAAGAGAAACATAGAATCGTTGCACCACCAATGAGTGCGCCAACTGTCGTCATCTCATTCCAAAATGGTGCAAGTGACCAGAGGGCAGCTTTATCTGGGTTTAATGTACCATCGGCATAAACGCCTTGAGTCAATAATAGATAAACTTCATAGACGAAATAGAAAATGATGCCTAACTGAACGACTACAATTGTACTGTTAAAGCGCGCAACGAAGCGTGAGCCAAACAAATTGATAACCGTCATGATAATAGTGAGTGCAATAACCCAAATCCAGTTATTCACATCGGGATAGAGTGCTCTCAGATAGATATCAGCAAGGATAATATTCACAAGAGGAGATAGTAAATAATCTAACCAAGACGACCAACCAACCATAAAGCCGACATTGGGGTGGATCGATTTTTGCGCATAAGTATAAGCTGAACCAGAAGACGGGTAGCGCTTGATCATGTGCCCATAGCTAATGGATGTTAGTAAAATTGCAACTAAAGCAAAGATATATGAAGTGGGTACATGACCTTGACTTCCATCTGAAACTAAACCAAAAGTATCAAATAAGGTTAATGGCTGAATGTATGCCAAACCGATGATGATGATGTGCCAAAGTACAAGATTTTTTTTCAATTTCGCTGTAGTTTGGGTCCCAGTGTTAATTGTCAACGGCGTTATCCTCTTAATCGTTGATCAAGGATCAGTCAGTTTATAAGGATCGTTTGAGACGAACGATCCCCCCTATGAATAAAACAAAGTGCGCCAATCTACTCTAAAAGGTGGCTTTTGTCAGCAACTTTGTCATCTTTTTTAGCAGAAATCATGCCGTCTTGCTTACTTAAAAGTGAGATAATTTTCTGCTTAATAAGATAAAAGCCCGATGTTTTGAAAAACATCAGGCCTCATTAAAAAATATAGTCTTATTTTTAAACAATTACCACGCTTTTTCAAGGATGGATTTTAAGTCTTTAAATGTTGCTTCTTTCGGGTTAAAAATGATTGACCCATCATTCAAAGCTTTTTCAGCAATATCATTGAACTGGTCTTTAGAAACCTTACCCGTCTCACTGAGTGTGCGTGGTAATTTAGTGAGTGTGTATAAACGATCACGTATGGTGTTTAGTATTTCAATGGTTTTGTCAGCACGTTTATTGGCAGGTGTTTGTGCATAAATATCTGCACCAGCAAGAGGTAGCAATAATTCACCAATTTTATTACCATTTACGTCCTTGTTGTATTCTAGAACATACGGAAGGAAAAGATTCATACACAAGCCATGTGGAAGATGTGCAACAGCACCTAATGCATGACCGAGTGAATGTACAATACCAACCATCGAATTTGAAAATGCAATACCTGCCATGGTCGATGCTTGTGCAAGTTCTAAACGACCTTGTGCATCTGTAGGATTGTCTAAAACATCAAATAGATTGTTGCTAATTTTCTTAATTGCAGCAGTGGCATAGGCATCTGAAATCGGATTTGCAGCCAAGCAGGTGTATGCTTCAACAGCATGAGTCATCGCGTCCATTGCGGTCATTGCTGTTAAATGTGGTGGCAGCGTTTGAGTCATACGCGGATCTAAAATTGCAGCATTTGGCATTAAATAATTCGATGCAAATGGAATTTTAAGACCTTTTTGATTATCTGAAATCACCGCAGCTAAAGTTACTTCCGACCCTGTGCCCGATGTGGTTGGAATAACAAAAAATGGCTTAAGTGGTCTTGGTAAATTGTGTGCGCCTGAATATTTCATCAAATCATCTCCACCTTCAGAAACCAAAATATTAGTTGCTTTAGATGTGTCGATGACAGAACCACCACCAATGGCAATAATCGCATCGCAATTATTTGCACGATAAATTTGGGCTGCGGTACGAACTGTTTCTAAACTTGAATCTGGTGGTACATCATCAAAAATAAAACCAATTTCAATATCTGTAGATTCAAATGCAGCCTCAATTGGTGCAAGTAAATTATTGGTACGCACACCTTTATCGGTAATGATCATTGGGCGTTTTGAGCCTAATGTATTTAATTCAAAAGGAATATGTTCAAGTGCAGCATGTCCAGAAATGATTTTTACAGGACAAAAAAATTCGTAATATGATTTAGACATGGCTTAAGTACTTCCTTTTAAATATGATTGGGCAACTTTTAAGTAAATATTCGCAGCACCAGCCAGTTTTTCTTTTAAAGTCAATTCTTGTGGATATTCCTTGACTGCGAGTTCCGCAACAAGCTTAGGTAAAATTAAGGCTTCCATTTTATTTAGGCAGCGAACAAGTCTGATCGCATGTGATACATCCCCATCAGCAATCATTCGATCATTGGCAAAAGCTTGTGCAGTACTTTCCTGAAAGGAAAAAACGAGAAAAGCATGATGTAAATGTTTAAATGTAATGGTTAAATCTGGCTTAGTTGTTGTCGCTTTGACGAGTTCTAAATTTTGTTTGGCATTCACTCTTGCAATGAAAGCGGCTCCATTTGGAAAGACTTTCATCGATAAAGTGAATCCAACTGGGAATTTAGACACTTCATGTTTAATTTCATCATCGACTTGGCTCGCCATGACCAAACCTCTGCCAATCACATCCATCATGAGTTTGACATAAGCAAGTTCTAAAGCGGGTTTAACGGATTTAGTTGAAATCACTCGTTTTCCCTTCTATTGAATTTTAGTTATCTTTTAGAGTAATTACTCTAATTTATTTTAATGGAAAAATAAAGCCTTTATTTAGAAATGACTTGAACGTCATTAAAGTAGCCGCTCGCCGTTAAATATTCAATCACATCATTACACAATTGATTGTAATTTGGATAATGATTAACTAAATCACAAATACGAACCATTTCTAAGCCTGTATAACCACATGGATTAATGGTGTGGAAGCCATTTAAATCGCAGTCGATATTCAATGCCAAGCCATGATAGCTACGACCTTTACGAATTTTAAAACCCAATGATCCAATTTTACGTTCATTGACATAAACACCAGGTGCATCAGGCTTTGCATAAGCATTAATATCATGTTTTTTAAGTAAATCAATCATTAATGTTTCAGCATAAGTGACCAGTGTGCGTACATTCCATTTCAATCTGTTTAAATCAAACATGAAATAAATCACCATTTGACCTGGACCATGCCAAGTGACTTGTCCACCACGATCACTTTGCACCACGGGAATATTACTTGGTATTAAAATATGTTCGGGTTTACCTGCTTGCCCCTGAGTGAGCACATCTGGGTGTTGTAAAATCCAAAGTTGATCTGGGCTGCTTTCATCCCTTTGTTCTGTATATGTTTTCATTTCCAGAAAACGGTCTGCATAAGGTGTAAGTTGGTTGTATTGACGAATAATTAATGAAGGTTTGGTGAGCACATCATTCATGTGTTATGCGTCCCGATTCTATACTTTAAATAAAAATCTATTATAGAGAATAAAAGCCATGAATATAGAGCAGAAAGTACATAAATCTAAAAGGTAGCCAATCAAGCTTCATTGTCGAAGAAAGCGAGAGAGGCTATATTTAAATTTAAAAACTAGAAAGTGATTTGATTATTTATTTTCACAGCAGATTTTAAATATAAAAAAACACGCCAAAGTTGGCGTGTTTTTTGTCTTACGAATATTTTAAAGTGCAGTTTTAATGAGCGGGCAAGCAGCTAAATCTGCATATAATTGATGCACTTGTTCGAGCTCTTCAAAACGTAACTGGGCAGTAATAGAATGATACTTGCCTGTACGTGATGGCTGTACTGCAAGCGTTGCTTCTTCAAACTCTGGGAAATGTTTAACCAAAATTTCAACTACAGCAAATTTTAACTCTTCGCCGGCATCGCCAATCAATTTGATTGGATAATCCATAGGAAAGATCCAGAGATCTTCTTGTAATTCACGTGACGGTGTACGGTCTAACATGGTCATGGCGTCAGTCCCCCTTAAATTAAACGCCTGCAAAAGTGCAGGCGTTGTATATATCTTAATAGATTACGCTTAAATACATAATGGGGGTGCTTAATGGATTATCAAGCCCCCATCTGTACGCTAAAGATTAGTCATTTTCTAAGAATGAACGTAAGTGTTCAGAACGAGAAGGGTGACGTAATTTACGTAATGCTTTTGCCTCAATCTGACGGATACGCTCACGTGTAACATCAAACTGTTTACCTACTTCTTCCAAAGTATGATCGGTCGGCATGTCGATACCGAAACGCATTTTCAAGACTTTCGCTTCACGTTCAGTTAAGTTTTCTAAAACTTCACGCGTTGCTTCTTTTAAGCCTTCTGAAGTTGCAGCATCAATTGGAGATGTGATGTTACCATCTTCAATGAAGTCACCCAAATGCGAATCTTCATCATCACCAATCGGTGTTTCCATCGAAATTGGTTCTTTGGCAATTTTAAGCACTTTACGTACTTTAACTTCATCCATTTCCAAACGTTCACCTAACTCTTCAGGTGTAGGCTCACGTCCCATTTCTTGAAGTAATTGACGAGATACACGGTTGATCTTGTTAATCGTTTCAATCATGTGAACAGGAATACGAATGGTACGTGCTTGGTCAGCAATCGAACGAGTAATCGCCTGACGAATCCACCAAGTTGCATAAGTCGAGAATTTATAACCACGACGGTATTCAAACTTGTCTACCGCTTTCATCAAGCCGATATTACCTTCCTGAATCAAATCTAAGAATTGTAAGCCACGGTTGGTGTATTTTTTCGCAATCGAAATTACCAACCGTAAGTTTGCTTCAACCATTTCTTTTTTCGCACGACGCGCTTTGGCTTCGCCAATCGCCATACGTTTAGAAATGTCTTTGATATCTTTTACGTTTAGCTCAAGTTCTTTTTCAATATCTGCAATTTTTTGTTGGAATGCCAATACGTCAGGACGTACTTTTTCCAAATGGTTTTTCATTTCAGCAGGAGCTTTAGCAATCTGCTCATCTAACCAAGCTGGGTTAGATTCTTGACCTGGGAATGAGGTACGGAATTGAGTACGATCCATACGACCACGACGTACTGCGTAACGCATCACTTCACGTTCAGTAGTACGAATTTGTTCATGCGTACCACGAATCATTTCAGCAATGATTTCGAATAAACGTGGTGTAAATTTAAACATCATGAACACAGAAGCCATTGCTTCCGTCGCTTCTTTACATTCGTCACTGTTGCGACCATGTTTAGCTAGCGCTTGTTTAGCTGCATTCCAAGCCGCTTCAAGTTCATCAAAACGTGCTTTTGCAATTTCAGGATCTGGACCAGATTCGCCTTCAGAATCGTCATCACTTTCAGACTCTTCTTCCTCTTCTTCATCGTCCAATTTTACATCTTTGGTCGGTTTGATCGAAGCATCTTTTTCCTCATCGATTTCTTCAGATTCCTCTTCTAAAACCTCAGGAATGACTTCATCAGACTCTGGGTCTAAATAACCAGACAAAATATCGGCAAGACGACGCTCACCCGTTTCGTAATCTTTATATTCTTGTAAAACAACACCAACAGTATTTGGCCAGTACGCAATTGAATGCAGAACGTCACGAATGCCTTCTTCGATACGTTTCGCAATACTAATTTCGCCTTCGCGTGTTAGAAGTTCAACTGTACCCATTTCACGCATATACATGCGGACAGGGTCGGTCGTACGACCTGGTTCACTTTCTACAGATGCGAGTACCGCAGCAGCTTCTTCTTCAGCAACTTCATCGGCAGCTTCGTTATTCCCTTCGAACATCGTATCGTCAGCTTCTGGCGCACGTTCATGGACAGGAATACCAACGTCTTGAAGCATTTGGATAATGTCTTCAATCTGTTCACTTTCGGTGATCGATTCTGGGAGATGATCGTTAACCTCAGCGTAGGTTAAGTAACCTTGTTCTTTGCCTCGGCTAATCAGCGCCGCTACTTGTGAAGTAGGGGAATTTGTTTCACTCATCTTTACTCTCTTCTCGTTGAATCAGTGGCAGTGAAAAACCGTGGATAATGCACGATCCATACAATTATATCTGTGAATAGCACACCTCTTTCGTCAGAAAATTACAGTGGTGAACTGCCTGACAAAATATTTAGAGGTTTAATTCAGTAGATTAAATGGAGGTGAAATTGTTGTTTTCAAGATCAATCCATACGTATTTCTATGATGAGCATTATCAAAAATGATAATTAAAACACTCATAAAACAGAAGAACGTAAGGTGGATTATATCATGGCACAAAATAGGGGCTGAAAACAGCCTAAAATCGCAAATAAATGTAAAAAAAACAAATAAAACTTGACAAGTTTTTGGAACAAAGATAAATAGCGCCTAGACCCATTCACTTTTTTTCATTATGAGGTAGTTTTAGTGTCTTCTACAGATTTCGAACTAGATGATAGCTTCAGTGATGATGATGTTAGTTTTGATGAGTCATCAAGCAAAATTAGCGCCAAAGAATCATTAGAAAAGCGTCGTTTAATTGATGATTTACTTACTCAACGCCGTTTAGAGAAACAGTTAAAAGATTTTGATTATGATCTTGATGATGACGATTTTGACGACGAAGATTTTGATGACAAAGATTAAATAATCATTGGGCATAGTGTGTGAAAATGCTATGCTTGAAGCTGATACAAATTTATTGGAAACAACATGAGCGCTTTAGATTTAGACCTGTTAAGAGATTATTTAGACGGCGATCAAAATGAATATGGTCTAGATTTCGCTGCTACTCACGGTTTCTTGTGTGCAACGGCTGTTGGTCCTAGTTTTGAAAAATGGCTTGATGAGTTATTTGATAATAATCAGAAGAAAGTACCTGCTGAAATCATTGCACAAATTAAAGCTTGGTTAGAAGCTCTTCGACAAAACCTTGCCAATGAAGAGGGAATTACATTTCCTTTTGAAATTGAAGAAGCATCTGTAGAGTCAAGTTTAGGGGATTGGAGCGTTGGTTTTGTAGATGCAATGTTCCTAAATGAAGAAGCTTGGTTTGCACCAGAATATGAAGAACAAGTGGTTGATTTAACACTTCCAATGATGGTGTTCAGTGGCGTAGATGATGAAGATCCTCAAATGGAATCTTTCCGTCGCAATGGTCAGCTTATGGATGAAATTGCGGAAGAAATTCCTGAGAATCTTAATGAAATTTATTTGATGTACCACACGCCAAGTAAATAATTGATTCAAAAGTCTATCGTTTTAAAAAAGCACCTTTGCTAGGTGCTTTTTTATGTTTAAGTATTTTTCTGTTGTGAGTGCCACCAAACGAGGTCGCAAGAAAATATAATTAAATGTATTTTTCATTCCAATATTTTATATGCTTTTAATTTGGGATGAATAAAATAAGATACAGTGATGATTGCAAATATCAATTTAAATATTAATCATAACCAGATTAAAAATTTTGCACTGATAAATAAACCTAATCCAAATAGCAGATGTGTAACAATACTTTTTAGGCGTGCTTGTTGCGGATGAGGAACTTTATGTGCAAATAAACCCAAACCAAAACATGGCTGCATGATTAAAAATGGAAAGAGCACGGTTGCTATTCCAAATAGAATTGCACTCAATATTTCAGGCTGTTGGAGCCATGACATTCCTGTTATGGCAATAAAGCAACAGGTAAATGCAAACCCAATTAAATAATGTAAGAGCCAACCCCATATTTTTTCGTTTTTTTGTTTAGGTGCTTGCGTAATATGTTGGTGTTTAAATTGCCCCGAATGTATGAAAATGAGAACCCAACGACCAACAAGTGCATAGTTTAATGATGCAATTTTGAAGAACCTTTTTAAGCAATATGTCCACAAATCGATTAAGGCAGTTGCGCTAATTGCAATAAAAGCTAAATTTAAAACGACAATAAAATGATTCACTTTATAACTCATATTCTATAAGGTAATTTATATCTTACAAATTCAAGTGAACTTTAAGTCAATGGGTGAAATCTTAATTTCTGAACTTGCAGAGTTTCTGAAAACTCCGAGTTCTACCATTCGTTATTATGAAGATATTGGACTTATTCATTCGATTGGTCGAAAAGGTTTACAGCGTGTATTTTCAAAAAATGTGATTGTTACGATGCAGCTTATTCTGTTAGGAAAAAAAGCAGGCTTTAGTTTGGATGAATTAAAAGTGATGTTGTCTATTAAAGATCATCCAGTTTCAAAACAAGTGTTATTAAACAAAGCCGAGCAAATCGATCACCAAATTGAAGAGTTGGATCAATTACGAAAAGGGCTGAGACATGTCAGCCAATGTCGTTTTGAAAATCCACTAGAATGCGAAAAATTTAAAAAAATATTGAATTTACATACTCAATAATTCAAATTAAATATTCTTCTTATTTTTATATTTTCGATAAAAAAGCCATCCGCAAAATACACAAACGACAGCAATGATTACATAACCTACTTGGCTAAAGATCTGCTGCATCAGCTCACTATTATTGCCAAAATAATAACCGACACAGGCAAGGAACGTTGTCCAGATTATTGTCCCTAAGGCGCTATAGCTCATGAATTTCCAAAAGGGCATATGACTCATACCAGCAGGAATACTAATCAAAGAGCGCACAGCAGGAATCATACGTCCAAAGAACACCACACGATGTCCATATTTTTCAAACCAATCTAAGGCTTTCTGAACATCTTCAGATTTTATAAAGAGATATTTACCATATAGATCTACAAAAATAAAAATTTTATCATTTGGAATTTTATGCCCGATCCAATACAGCAGAGCAGCAGCAAGTAATGAGCCTAAGCTTCCTGAAATGATGACACCTGAAAGTAATAATTGCCCTTGTGATGCCGTAAATCCAGCAGTAGGCATAATAATTTCAGACGGTATGGGAGGGAAGATATTATCCAAAAACATCAACAGGGCGATACCGAAGTACCCCAATTGTTCCATGATGGAAATAATCCAGTCAGTCATAACTTTAATTCATCTCTCTTTGCTCTATCGTAAATTTAAATTGAACAAATTACAGCACTGATTTGTATATTTAATTTTGTACAAAAATTCATGGTGAACGGTTAAGTTAATGATAGTTCTCACATCATAATGAGTTAAGGATCATCGAAATGACCAATATGAGGCATTAAAAAGTCATTTGCCGTCATTTGCGGAATCATTAAAATACTCTAGATTGATAGAGGATATAGGATGAAGTGGGTTTCAAGGACAGATGAATGAATTAACGATTTCAGAATTAGTGAAGCGAACAGGAATTCCAAGCTCGACAATTTCGTATTATGAACATGAGGGCTTAATTAGCTCAAGGGCACATAAGGGTTTTCAGCGAGTTTTTGATCTTCAAGCTGTCGATCAGCTCTTACTGATTTGTTTGGGGAAACAAGTCGGATTTAGTCTAAATGAATTACAGAATATGTTGAGTCATCATCGTCAGAATGAAGGTCAGAAAAAACTTGATTCGCGTATTAATGAAATTGATAGCCAAATAAAGCAGTTAGATATTTTAAGAGAGAGTTTGCGTCATATTCATCAATGCGAGTATGACAATCCATTAGCATGTCCGATATTTCAAAAGTTATTACAAGCAGCGGCATTTGAACCGAGTAAAAAATAAAAAAGCCATCAACAGTGATGGCTTTGACTAAACAAAATTTTGGCTTATAAGCGTTTACGTTTGGCTGCGACAATTTGAGACTGGCGCATACGGAAACCTGCTTTTTGTTTATCAGATGTTTGATCAATACAATATTTACACGAAACACCATGTTCATAGGTGGTTGCTTCAACTTCTTCAGGTAGTAGTGGCCAACCACAGGCATGACATTTAATATTCTGACCTTCTTCTACACCATGCGTTACAGCTGTACGACCATCAAATACAAAACATTCACCTTCCCACAGACTTTCTTCGGCAGGGGTTTCTTCTAAGTATTTTAAAATACCGCCTTTTAAGTGATAAACCTCATCAAAACCTTCTTGTAGAAGGAGTGATGTTGATTTTTCACAACGAATACCACCTGTACAGAACATCGCAATTTTTTTGTCTTTATGCTGTTCCAGGTTTTGTTTAACGTATTCTGGAAATTCACGGAATGTTTCAGTCTTAGGATCAATTGCACCTTTGAATGTACCCGCTTTATATTCGTAATCATTACGTGTATCGATAAGAATGACGTCATCACGAGCGATTAGTTCATTCCATTCTTTAGGGTCTAGATAATGTCCAACAAGATCACGAGGTTTAACCTCTACACCTAAAGTAACGATTTCAGTTTTGAGCTTAATCTTCATTTTACGGAATGGTTTTTCATCACTATGCGATTCTTTATATTCCATCGCATTGAAGCCTTCATTCAATAAAAATTGATGAATAGCATCAATCGCTTGGCGATTTCCCGCCACAGTTCCGTTAATTCCTTCTCCTGCCACAATCAGAGTACCGCAAAGGTCGAGGGTTTTTACCAAGTCTAAAAGACGCTGTTGAAAATCCGCAGGATCTTGAACTTCTTTGAATTGATAAAGTGCTGCAACAACCCAACCAGAGGTCGCTTGCTGTTCTACAGGTGCAAGCTGTTCTACAGTAGCGTTCATGGATACTCCAAAAGTATTAAAATAGGATAAAATTTAAGGCGCACAGTTTAACTCGATTTATGTGAATATGCGAGAAAACCTTATTTATTTTAATACTTAATATGTATATGGGAAATGAAGCATTTACATACTAAATATTGTGCTTTAATTTTATTTATATACAAGATATAGTGGTGCGAAATTATAATTTAGCATAAAACTATGCATCATATTGTGAGTCTGAGGATCAAGTTTTGAGTAATGAGCGCCGTATACCATCATTAACACCTTGTGCAGGACGTTGTTCTACAGTATTTGGTGATGCTGTATGTCGTGGTTGTAGACGTTTTAATCATGAAGTTATTCAATGGAATACGTATACGGAACAACAACGTTTAGCCGTCTGGAAGCGTTTAGATGCACAGCTAGATCAAATACTTGTGCCATTATTACCCCATGCAGATTTAAAACATATAGAGGGTTTTATTTTGGGTAAACGAGTCCGTGTTTTAGATTCTTCATCTAAAGGCAGGAAGCTATATTACGCTCTTAAAATTTGTGAAAAGAATAAAAATTTAGCACATGACAGTGGTTTAGGCATTGAGTCTAAACAGGTTAAACCGTTGTGGGACGAGTTTGAGCGCAGGGTTTTAGCATTGGCAAATGCCAGTTATGACTTTGCATGGCTTCGTGCAGATGGCATTCGTCAAAGCGTATTGCACTTAGAAAATGTTGAGTGATTTTTAAGGGGTTTCATCAATCACTTGATCAATGCAGAATTGGTTGTGCATAAATTATAGAAAATAATTTACAGGCTTAAAAAAACGAGCTTCTTAATAGATATCACTTTCAGAATATTATGCTCTGTAAGATGGTTTATTTGTTTTGTGTTATAAAAAATCCCAACTCATGCGCTGAATTGGGATTGATCGGAATTTTATCCAAGTATCGTTTTAAATTTTTTAAATATTATGCTTTAAACGATATTGAACCAGCTCTTCAATGGTAATTAACGTAAGGCGATGTGTTTCTGCATAAGCTAAGACCTGTATACCAGAAGCCATTGTTCCGTCAGAATTAGTGACTTCACAGAGTACACCCGCAGGTTTTAAGCCAGCTAAACGTGCTAAATCGATGGAGCCCTCAGTATGTCCACGACGTGCTAAAACACCACCATTGCGACCACGTAAGGGGAAAACATGCCCTGGACGATTTAAATCACTCGCTACAGCACCATCTTTAATCGCAGCAAGAATAGTTGTTGTACGATCTTTTGCAGAAACGCCAGTAGTCACACCTTTTGCAGCTTCAATTGTCACAGTAAATGCAGTTTTAAACTGACTGGAGTTATCCTGAACCATTGGAGCTAACTCAAGATGATTGGCTAAATCATCGGTAATCGTTAAGCAAACAATACCAGATCCATCACGAATCATACGTGCCATCGTTTCGACATTTAAAGTTTCGGCAGCAACAATTAAGTCGGCTTCATTTTCACGGTCAAAATCATCCATGACCAAGACTGGTTTGCCTTGGCGCATATCTTCTAAAGCTTGTTCTATACGTTGTTCCGCAGGTGAAAGTGCAGAAAAGAAAATTTCGGGTTGAATTAAACTAGACATTGAAACGCTCTCGTAATAAAAATTATACGGTTGAACATTTCAGGACATGAGAAATAGTGGCGTAACAAAACCATTTCCAAAATAATATTTTGGAAGATTTATAGCTGTAACGTCGTCTTCTTTCATCCGGACTATACCGTCGGCTTTGGCATTTCACCAAATCTGCACATTAAAAATCATTAGATATTTAATAAGCTCGTGGGCTGTTGGCGCATGATTAAAAATCAGTCCAATTTACCACCGGTGGGGAATTACACCCCGCCCTGAAGCGATGTAAGATGATTATAACGCTAAATATTTAGAAAAAAACAGCATTCTTTAGAACGATCAGTTTTATGTTTAGAATTTTTTTTGCTAAAGATAAACAATGTCTGACGTATATTTATACTAATATGGTTTTAAGTTTTGCAAATAATTTGAATATGATTTAGAAATTAATAATTTAAATGACTTTGCAAACTTAATTCATCTATGTGATTAAAACAAGAAAAGAGGGAATTCGATTGATACATACTCAAGATCAGGTCTATGTATGGAATAGTGAATTATTCATTAAGCATCTACAAATTTTTGGCTTTAGTTTAATTGCGGTCAGTATGCTGTATTTAGTTGCTGCCAATTGGTTTATGTTGTCGCAGCCGTTTCAGCTAGCGATTCCACAAATTCTATTATTACTGAGTGCTATTGCGAGTATATTAATTACAAAACATGATTTTCTAGTGCAATGTTTACATACAATTTGTGGTTTGATGATTGGTTTGAGTTTAGCGGTCATTGGTCAAATTTATCAAACTGGTGCAGATAGTTATTTATTGTTTCTTATTTGGTCTATTTTATTATTGCCTTGGTTTTATCGTTATAATATTGGTGTTTTTTTACTATTTTGTGTGATCAGTCAAATTGCACTTTTTCTGTTTTTTATTCAAACCTTTTGGGGAAATGAATACCCTGAATTATTTATGATTTGCGTCAATCTATTTGCGCTTATTCAATTTTATTTTTGTATTAAATATTATCCAAAATTGCGTTATTTATTCTTATTGTGGTTTGCTATATTTTCCATCTGGCATATGGTGATGTATTTATATGCAGAAAAAGGATGGATTTACTTAGTTTTCGCCTTTCCATTATTAGCCTCAGCTTTGTCTTACTTTTATAAAAATAAAGATCAACTTGGTAGTGCACTTTCTGCAGTTAGTTTGGGAATAACTTTTACTTTTTTACTTGTCGAGTGGACAACAACGTTATTGGGTCTTTCTGATTTTTTGGAATTACTTTTTATAGGTTTAATTATTTTTGCATGGTTTGCCTTGATTACTAGTTTATTAATCAAGTTTAATCCTCAAAGTCGCTTTAATAGCATTCCGTTGGCTGTTGGTGCTTGGATAGCAGGGGGTGTTTTTGCATCATTAATGCTAACCTTTTGGGGTAATTTCTCTCTCATTATGGGCTTGGTTTTTATCCTTATAGCGGCTTTTTTATTGAAACACAAACAGAGCTTGTTCTTGCGCCAATTTGCCTACTGTATGTTAGTTGCTGGTCAAATTGCTGTCATTTTTCATACGGTTGAATTAATGGAACAAATTTTTCCAATCTTATTTTTACAATTTGGAATATTGGTACTCAGCTATTTTCTTCGAACCCATTGGTTTTTTATTTTTATTCAAATATTGGGGTTATATGCGGCTGGTATCGCATTTATTTGGGATATTAGTGAATACCAAAGATGGGGGGATATTATTGAGAATTTTACATTTCTGATTTTATGGAATTACATTTTTTTTGTAGTCATGATTTGGATAAAAAACATTCAGCCAAGTGAATATCAACGTAGTTTGATGTTGTCTATTTTATGTATTATTTTATTTTCCATATGCTTTTATACATTATTGGGGAAGGTTGAGACAAATCAGATTGTACAGATTCCGATATTGGTTTTTGGCTTACCTGCTTTATGGTTCATTCTATTTAGATTTTTATCTATTCAAAATCAATTTAACATGATAGCTAAAATTTCTTTGGCTGTTTTTGCAGCAGTATTGATTTATTATGGTCATTTTGAAATATTCATTTGTTTAGCTGTGATTTCTTGGGCACTCATCCAAAACGATAAAGTGATTTATGCTTTTGCATTGGTCACTTTCACCATGATCTTATGGCTTTTGTATTATGCTTTAGATGTCACATTTTTACTGAAAAGCTTCAGTATTTTTATTTCTGGAATAATGCTGTTATTGCTGACGTTCTGTTTGATTAAATTTAAAAATAAAGAGGTATTAGCACAATGAAAAGAATAATTCCTCTTGTTTTGGCAATCTTCAGTGTCGTTATTTTTTCAGGGCTTATTTTTAAAAATGAGCATCATTTAAATAATAGTGAAAGTATGTATGTTCGCCTGCAACCTGTAGACCCACGTTCTTTAATTCAGGGGGATTATATGGTGCTCAATTACCAACTGTATTTTGCGCCTCAAAATGTAGAGCGAGATGCTGTAGCCACATCGGCAGTGAATGAAGAAGAGCATATATTTTCAGGCAATTATTTTGATGAGCTGATTAAAAATAAATCCTCAGTATTGGTTTATGTAGAATTGGATCAGCAAAAAAGAGTCATTCATACTTATTTTAATGTCCCTAAAAATGTACAAACGTCTAAGTTGATTTTACAAAATCCTAATAATCAGCATATGTCACTATATCCTGCATCACAGAGTTTTTTATTTGCAGAAGGGCTGGCTGAATGTTATCAAGCAGCACAATATGCAGAATTTAAAGTAGATAAACAGGGCAATGCAATTCTGGCTACTTTACGTGGTGAGCATTTGCAATATTTGGATTGTGAAGCGAAGTATCATTGGTGGGATTGGGCTAGATCCAAAGCATACGAACTCTAATCATTAGACATAAAAAAACTCGCATTCGGCGAGTTTTTTAATAGATTATTTATTAAAATTATGCCACTTGAACCGGAATACAGTTCGCAGTGTGGTTAACTGTGTTGTTTGGATTTGCATAAACAAGGCGAGGTCTATGTGCATCTGCTTCAGCATTGGTGAAGTCACCAAATGTTGCAATAATCATTAAATCGCCAACATCAGCTTGATGTGCAGCGCCACCATTTACAGAAATAATACCTGAGCCTTCTTCACCACGAATAGCATAAGTTGTGAAGCGCTTGCCATTGGTTACGTTCCATATATGAATTTCTTCATATTCACGGATACCAGCTAAATCCAATAGAATACCGTCGATTGCACAAGAACCTTCATAATGTAATTCTGCTTGTGTAACAACACAACGATGGATTTTTGCTTTTAATAAACGAGATAGCATGAGAAGCGTCTCCAGAGTAGCCCTACGATTGTTATTTGGTGTTGAATTAACAATTTTCAATGGGGGATGCATTTGAAAGCGCATTTTGCTCTTAAAAATGTATCATGGCAAGAAAAATTGTTGAACAAAAAGTGATTTTTTAAGCGATTAAAATCAAGGTTTATAAGCATTGATTTGATTCATAGCTTGTTGAATCTCGCCATTAACCAATAATTTTGTTCTACCTAAAGCATAATGGATTGCATCATCCATTAAATTTTGTTCACTGCTTGGCGCTTTGTTTAGGACATGCCCAGAGACTTTTTCTTTGGAACCTGGATGACCAATACCGATACGCAAACGATGAAAATTAGCCCCAATATGTGGAACAATGTCTCGTAGACCATTGTGACCACCATGCCCACCGCCTGTTTTTAAACGAATGATACCCGGATCCATATCCAGTTCATCGTGAGCAATGAGAATTTCTTCAGGTTTAATTTGATAGAATTTGGCGAAGGGAACAACACTTTGACCGACAAGGTTCATAAAGGTTGTAGGTAATAACAGACGAACGTCTTGACCTTCAATATTACCACGACCACTGATGCCTTTATATTTTGAATCAGTTTTTAACGTAATGCCATATTGTTCTGCAAGGCGCTCTATAAACCAGAAGCCTGCATTATGGCGGGTTTGGGCATACTCAGAACCTGGGTTACCCAAACCGACAATCAGTGAAAGTTTACTCACTCATTTACACCATCAACACTTATGCGCGTACAAAGTCAGCGTGCAGAGGTGTGTTTTTAGCTGGGTGACGTTGTAAAGCTTGGATTTTAACGCTTTCAGCTTTGCCGTCGATGTTTACTTCAATAACTTCTTCAAAAAAAGCATTGTTTTCTAAAGCTTTTACAAGTTCACGAAGTTCTAAAGTAACCGCTACAGGTTCAGCAGCACCACCATAGATGATTGCTGGAACTTTGTTTTGAAGACGAAGGCGGCGGCTCGAACCTTTCCCTTGAACTGCTTCTTCACGTGCTACTGCATTTAATACGAAGTTTGCCATGATAGACATTCCTAATTTAAGTTAATTGACCATACCTTCGACCGGTCTGGTGATATAAAGCCCTACCAGAGGGCAGGGCTTTTAAAATTTAGCGTTAGATTATAAGTAAGAATCAAACATCGCGCTAATAGATTCTTCGTTGTTAATACGACGAATTGTTTCTGCAACCATACTTGCTACAGAAACTTGACGAATCTTACCAAGTTTTAATGCTTCATCTGAAAGTGGAATTGTGTCAGTTACAACCAATTCATCAATTACAGAATTACGTAAGTTTTCTAAAGCTTTACCCGATAAAACTGGGTGAGTTGCATAAGCAATCACTTTGCGCGCACCAAAAGTTTTTAATGCGTCAGCAGCTTTACATAACGTACCAGCTGTATCCACCATATCATCAACAATGACACAGTCACGATCACGTACATCACCAATCAAATGCATCACTTGTGATTCATTTGCTTTTTGACGACGTTTATCGATGATTGCTAGATCGATATCACCCATTTGTTTAGCAACTGCACGTGCGCGAACTACACCGCCAACGTCAGGTGAAACCACCATTAAGTTGTGATGTTGTTGTTGACGAAGGTCAGCAAGCAAAACAGGTGTTCCGTAGATGTTATCTACAGGAATATCGAAGAAGCCTTGGATTTGGTCGGCATGTAGGTCAATCATGACAACACGGTCAATTCCCACGGTTGTAAGCATATCTGCAACAACTTTAGCGGTAATTGGAACACGAGTTGAACGTGGTCGACGGTCTTGACGAGCATAGCCAAAGTAAGGAATTACAGCGGTAATACGACCAGCACTTGCACGACGCAAAGCATCAGCCATTACTAAGATTTCCATAAGGTTATCGTTAGTAGGGGCACAAGTTGGTTGTACGATGAATACGTCTTTACCACGCACATTTTCAGTAATTTCGACAGTGATTTCACCATCTGAAAATTTACCTACAGCAGCAGCTCCCAAAGGGATGTGCAAGTGGCTAACGACTTTTTGGGCGAATTGTGGATGCGCAGATCCACTAAAAACGACAAGATTGGGCATGAAGCACCCTTGGCGGTTGGCAGATTTTAGAATATATGGCAGGGGCGGCTGGATTCGAACCAACGGATGCCGAGATCAAAACCCGGTGCCTTACCACTTGGCGACGCCCCTAATGCGGCAGAATTTTAGTGTTTTTATAACATTATGTCAAGGAAAATTGACAGGGAATGTAAATTACTATGTTCTGTCTTTTTTGATAGAATGGCAGGGGCGGCTGGATTCGAACCAACGGATGCCGAGATCAAAACCCGGTGCCTTACCACTTGGCGACGCCCCTAATGTGATATTGTGTTTTAGTTTACGTTTAATGGCAGGGGCGGCTGGATTCGAACCAACGGATGCCGAGATCAAAACCCGGTGCCTTACCACTTGGCGACGCCCCTAACGTGAAACTAAAACAAACATCTACAGATGAAAATGATGGCAGGGGCGGCTGGATTCGAACCAACGGATGCCGAGATCAAAACCCGGTGCCTTACCACTTGGCGACGCCCCTATCATTACACTTTAAAATAAATGAGTGGTGATTCTTTTAAACTATTCACAATGTAAGATTTACAGGGTGAATTCTTTAAAATTTCATCAATCTTCATATTTGAAGTGACTTCAACAAAAACACAAGCACCTGTACCTGTAAGTTTTGCAACACCGAACTGATCTAAATATTGCATTGCTTCATCTACTTTGGGATATAAACTTCTTGCGATTGGCTCAAAGTTATTTCTAAAATCAGATGGCTTAAGCTGATAGGCGCAAAATTTAGTAGGCTTAGTGTCTCTTGTCAATGTTTTTTGCGAAAAAAGCAGTTGAGTGCTGATAAAACAATCAGGTTTTAACACTATGTATTGTTTTTGATCTAAGTCTATGAATGTTAAATGTTCACCTATTCCTTCCGCCCATGCATTACGTCCATGTACAAAAATAGGTACATCTGCACCCAATTTCAGTCCTAACTCTGCAAGTTGTTCAGTATTTAATCCACATTGCCAAAGTTGGTTGAGTACAATCAGCGTCGTTGCGGCATTGGATGAACCACCGCCAAGCCCTGCACCCATGGGAATATTTTTTTCGATGCGAATATTCAGCCCAGTGACGTGCCTTGTAAAGGGTTTAATCATTTCAGCAGCTCTGAAAATCAGATTGTGCTGCAAATCGACGCTGTTTAATCCATCGATTGAAATGTCATGAACATCTGTTTGCTCAAATTCAAGCCAATCATACAAATCAATCAGTTGGAAAATACTTTGTAGCTCATGGTAGCCATTTTCACGCCGCCCAGTAATGTGCAAAAACAAATTTAACTTTGCAGGAGAGGGAACACGAATCATATTTTTGACTTTGTTTGCCATCGAGATATTCATTAACCAATCAATTATTTAACTCATAAAATTAATTCAAAAAAGAATTAACGGCTTTGGATAACCATTGTAATACGATTTTCCTTTCCATCTTCCAATTGTTGTTTCAAAATTAATTTATTTGGCAGTGTCGCAGCATCATCATAATTTAAAACAACATTCCAGCCATCTTCATTAATTTCGGTAATGCGTTTTACCGTATCTTGAGTGACTTGTGCTGTTGTTGTCGCAGGATGTGCTTGTATCCAAGAGACAATATGAGTGATGGGGGCGACCCAACCTGTTGCTCTTTCTAAAAGTTCCTCAGGAGATTCAGCCGTTATTAGACCTGTTTTTGAGCTATTGAGGCTGACTTCACCAGACTTTCCGTGAATTATGGTTTTACCAATACCCAATGCACCATTGAGTTGGATGCTAAATTCGTCTTGGTTTTGTTCCCATATATAGAAAGCACTGCCTGATTGTTGTGGTGTTTTAACTCCAATTTTGCCAGACAAGTTAAATTGATTACTTGGTTTTTGTGTTGTTTGATCATCACTTGGTGCTGCGAGCGTCTGCGTCGGTTGAATCGGCTTTTTAACTTGCTGACAGCCTGTAAAGCCAAGACTGAGCGTTGCTGTGAGCGCAAAAATTATTTTTGGAAGATGTCGCATGAATCGTGTTAACTCTTTTTAGCGTGTTGGGGTAATAATAATGAATCTAATTGATTTAATTGCGGATCATTTGGATGATTTTGTTTGAGTTGTTGTAACACTTCATTAAATTCATTTAATGAACCTTGCATGTACAACGCTTTTGCATAACGCATGCCGATATTTATACTGTGGCTCAAATTATATGCTTTGGCAAAAATCTGTGAGGCAGTGTCAAAATCATTTTGTAAGAAGGTGATATAGCCTAAAGTATCTAAAATAGAAGCTTGTTCAGGTGCGTATTCAAGTGCATGTTCTGCATACTTGCGAGCTTCATCTAAACGTCTATTTTGTAACGCTAAAGTATAGGCGTAGGCATTTAAATATGTAGGGCTGTTTGGTTCTAAAATTAACAATTGTTTCAGTGCTTTATCTAGGCGATCGCGGTCTTCAAATGGGTCGAGAAGAAGTACTGCTGAATACAAAATTTCAGGGTCATCAGGCAAGTTTTTAACGGCTTCATTTAGCAGTCGAAGAGCCGCTTTTTTATTGTCCATGCGTTTTAAAATTTCAGCCTGAGCTTGGTATAAAAAACTTGCATGTTGTGGATAATTCACACGTTCTTGGGTTAAAAAGCGTAGCACATCATTGGTCTTGCCTTGACGCTCATAAATCGAGATCAAATTACGGCGTGACACAGTATATAAATTACCATCCACCAAACGATAATAGGCTTTTGCCGTTTCATCATTTTGTTTACGTTCTGCATTTACAGCCAGATAGAAATAAGCTTCATTTTGATAACGAGATGAATAGCGCAGTTCAACCAAATATTGTTCAGCTTGATCAAACTTTTTTAAATCAATAGCTGTTAAACCAGCAATAAATAAAGCTTCTTCTGCATCTGGCCAGTTTTTAATGACCTTGATCAGCTTGTCTAAAGCCAGTTCATTTTGATGAACTTTGATTAAATATTTCACCTCAGCCAAATGAATATCTAAGTTAAATTTATTCTTTGTACTACTACGCTCATACCAATTCAGCGTGTCTTCTTGGTTGCCTAAAGCCTCGAGTAAGTTGGCTTTCATTAAGATAAAACCTGTGACTTTAGGGCGTTTACGCAATGCCTTATTCACAGTTTTTAATGCTTGCTCAATCTCATCGTTTTGCGCTTCAAGCCCAGCGATGAGGATCAATACCGATGGATTGTCTTTTTCCTTACTGGTGCTGAGTGTGCTGAGTAAACTTTGGCGATCCTCTTCAGATTCTGGTGAAATTCCCTCTAGAATTTTTTCTAAATCTGCATTGGGATCAATATTTAAAATACTGTCGAGCGTTTCTGCTGCTAATTCATATTCATGTGATTTTAATGCGATATGCGCCAAATAAAATTTAGCAGGTACATCTTCAGGCTCTTGAACCACCCAATGTGTTGCAATGTCTAAAGCCGCTTGTAAATCATTTTGTTCAATCGCAATATTTAAAGCACGTTGTTTGACCGTGGTTGAATTACTGCGAATCGCAAGTACAGTGTAGTTATGTAGGGCGGTTGCAGTATCATGATTTGCCAGTGAAAATTCGGCAATCATACTTTGCTTTAATGCTTGGGTATTATATTTAGCATGATAAAATTCTCCAGATGCTCTAATATGAGCACTAGAAGCCATGCTACCCACAAGTAAGAATGTGGTAGAATATTGCTTAATTGTCGTGCCGTTTATACGGCTGTTTATTTGACGCAATTTTTTTCCGAATCCAAGTAATGCTTTTTATGACACCGTTATTGCACAATAGCATAAATTTAGCGAAATGATGATCTGATATGTCTTTCTTTGCATTGGGTGTCAACCATCAAACAGCTTCTGTAGAATTGCGAGAACAAGTGGCTTTTAATCCTGAACGGTTGAAAGAGCTATTTGCAACACAAAGCCATCACCAATATTTAAATGATATGGTCGTGGTTTCAACGTGTAATCGTACTGAAGTATATGCCATGGCAGAAAATGCTGACATGGTATTAAATTGGCTCGCCCAAACCAATGGCATTGATGTAAAACAATTATCAAATCATGTCTATCGCTATGAAAATACCGATGCCGTTTCCCATCTCATGCGTGTTGCAAGTGGATTAGATTCGTTGATGTTGGGCGAACCACAAATTCTCGGTCAGGTTAAAACAGCACTGGTTTTAGCCAAAGATGCTGAAATCGTGTCGCAAAATTTAAATCAAATTTTTGAATATGTTTTTTATGCAGCTAAACGTGTACGCTCTGAAACAGCAGTAGGAAGTCATGCAGTTTCAATGGGTTATTCTGTCGCTCAGCTTGCCTTACAAGTTTTTAGTCAGCCGAATAAACTGACTATTATGGTTGTCGCCGCAGGTGAAATGAACAGTTTAGTGGCGAAACATTTGGCAGAGATGGGTGTTGCAAAAATTTTAATCTGCAACCGTAGCATAGAGCGAGCAGAACAATTAGCACAAGACATTGCACATCGGGTCGATGTCGAAATCATTCCATTCACAGAGCTTGCAGAAAACTTATATCGTGCAGATGTCATTTCCAGTTGCACGGGGAGTTTGCATCAAGTTATTGCATATAAAGATGTCAAAGCTGCTTTAAAGAAACGTCGTTATAAACAAATGTTAATGGTTGATTTGGCTGTTCCTCGTGATATTGATCCCAAAGTTGAAAGCTTGGATGGCGTGTATTTATATGGTGTTGATGACCTGCAAAGTGTGATTGATGAGAATTTAGCGCAACGTCGTCAAGCTGCTGTAGAAGCTGAAGTGATGGTCAATCAATTGGTCACACAATTGGTCACGCAGCAGAAAATTAAAGATGCAGGGAGCACTATTCAACAGTTCCGTGAACATGGCGAGGAACAGCGTCAGGTTGAATTATCACAAGCTTTGGAACGTATTCAGTCGGGTGAAGATATGAAGCACGTTATGGAAGATTTTGCCCATCGCTTAACGCAGAAATTATTACATCCTACTTCGATGTTGTTACGCCAAGCAGCACAAGAAGATGATCCTACCCATTTCGAGTGGTTAAAAGAAAATATTCAGGATATTTTTGGGCATGAAAGAAAACCTAAGAATCTTAAATAATTAAAAAACTATGTTTTCACCTCTTGTGATGAGGTTAGCCTTTCCTATATTAAAAATAGTGAAAAATAATATGTTGAAATTTTTTGTTACGTCAGATACCAATGCTGAAACAGGTGTTGCAGAAGCTCGTCAAAAACTTATGAGTGAAGAATTCTATAAGTTTATTAATAATAATGATTATGGTGAGTCTGTAGCTTGTTTGGCTATTATATTTATGTGCCGATCACCAGAACTAGATTTTAAACGGCGGTTACGTTTTTCAAAAAAAGATAAAATTTTATTTTTTGATATCATGTTGGACTATTATAAATTTGTTAACTTTACACAAGAACAACGTATTTCTGAACTATGTGAACAACTATTATCAGAAATACCATTTGTTGTAAAAAAGTATCGCTTCGAAAATTTTAATTCAGATAAACTTATGAGTAATTTAATAAATTGGTTTGAAATGAATAATTTGATTGCTCGGAACGAGTAATGTTAGATATCGCTTCAAATTTAAAGTTTATTCAAAATGGAGTTTTTTTTATTTAAAAATAAAGGGGATAGGCAGAGTACTTTTATTCTAATCCGCTTACTGAGCCATATACAGTACAAGAAAAGAGGCCCTCAAAGTTATTTTCACTATCAGTTAATCATTATATTGGGTTTTTGTAAAATTTGAATCAACTATGCAATAGCTTCAAGCCAATTTGCTTGGTCAACTCATTCAGTTGTTTGCGTAAATTACGTGACTCACTCAATGAAGTGGGGGATTTAAGTTTCTGTTTTAAATATTTTTCTTGTAGGGCTAATGAATATTCAGAAGCCAACTTATCTGCCATTTCAGGCGCTTCGGTTAAAGCCTGAATATTGGTGCGTTGCATAATTTCAGACAATTCCAAGTGATATGCTGCACAAGCCCCTAAAATATAATAAGTCGCCAACTCTTGATCATCTGGTAATTCATCAAAAATACGATCAAAAATTGCAAGAATTTGCGCCAATAATTCATTTGGATGAATAAATGCGCGCAATACTTCAAAATGAATATATAAGAAGGGATGTTGCATTAAAATTGCGACAGCAAAGTCTTCATCTTTGGTGCGGATATTAAATGAAAGTGAAGCATCCAAACTTATTTGAGGCTGCCATTTTTTATTAAAACCTAATTTTTCTTTAAAAAATTGTCTTAATAAATAACGGTATGAGCCTTGTTTGGGGAGTAGTTCAGTCAGTTGATTCAATTCGGCCATTACCTGACTTTTACCTTCAGGTGTACCAATTTCGTAATTTTGACTCAATAATGCAAAGACAAAATCAGACAATAACGGCGACTGTTGCCATAAGCGATTAAAGGTTTCTAAGCCTTCTTTACGAATGAGTGAGTCTGGATCATGTTCTTTAGGTAGAACAAAAAATTTCAATTCACGACCATCATTTAACAAAGGCAGGGCAATTTCTAAGGTACGACGTGCAGCTTTTTGGCCTGCTGTATCACCATCAAAGGCAATCGTAATTTGATTATTCTGCTTAAATAAAATATTGAGATGGTCTGCATTACTTGCAGTTCCCAGTGTTGCTACTGCACCTGAAATACCGTTTTGTTGTAGGGCAATAACATCCATATAACCTTCAACCATGAGCCAATTTTGCGCTCGGTCTTTACGTCCTTCGTATAAGCCGTAAAGCAGTTGGTTTTTATGGAATACTTCGGAATCTGGCGAGTTGATGTATTTGGGTTTAATTTCATCATTCAGCGCACGACCACCGAAACCGACGACACGACCTTTACTATCACGAATTGGAAAAATGACACGATCACGTAATAAGTCAAAGTCACGTCCGCTATCGCTGGTACGGATTAAACCCAGTAATTTTAACCCTTCTACATCTTGTGGAAAGGCTTTTTCTAAATGCTGCCAATCTTCAGGCGCATAGCCTAAACGCCAATATTGAATGGTTTCAGCACTTAAACCACGATGTTTAAAGTAATGTTGAGCCGTTTTGCTATTGGGTAATTGTTTTTCAAAAAATTGGGCAATATTTTCCAATAAATCATAAAGATTGCCATCAGGTTGCGCTTGTTCAAAATGGGTATTATCAAATTGACTATGACCAAACTGATTATTTGTAAATTGAGTCGGATCGAAACTCTCAGGATCGGGATAGCTTTGAAATGCTTCAAATGGGTCAATATCAGCAGCTGAAGTTTGTTTTTTTTGCGTTTGAACATGCTGAGAATCTGCAACTTTAATTTCAGGCTTCGGTTGAGGCTTTGCAGATTCACGTTTATATGACAGTTTTTTATTGTCTTGATTATCTTTGGGCAGCTCGATACCTGCTTGGCTCGACAAGTCTTTCATCACATCGACAAAATTACGATTATCAATGTCCATTAAGAAGCGGATGGCATTCCCATTCGCTTGACAGCCAAAGCAGTGATAATACTGTTTATCTTGATAAACGTGAAAAGATGGCGATTTTTCCTGATGAAAAGGGCAGCAACCTGAATAGGTACGACCTGTTTTTTTCAATTTCACACGTTGACCAATGAGATCGACAATATCTGTACGATCTAAAATTTGATCAATGGTGTGCTGAGGAATTGCCATAAAACTGAGCCAAACAAAAATAAAAAAAGGATGGCGTAAAGTGTACCTTAGTTTGAAATTGAAAAGTTTGAAATTGAAAATATCTAAGCATAAAAAAAGACGGGTAAAAACCCGTCTTCATTTGCCATAATCAATACAGCACTTATTTTTTAATCAATCATTGTTTACGTTGACTATCATAAAGACTTTCATCTGCACGTGCAGGCTCATGAGAAACTTCACGGTCTGAACGATCCAGTATGCCAAAGCTTAATTTGTTCAATAAACTTGATTTCTGCTCTGTCGATTGAGCATTTTTCTCGACAGTATTTTGAGATTCTGATGAGCTAATATCGGCTTTATCACTACGTCCAACGATACCCAATGTCACACGGTTTACCCAACTTGCTTCACGACGTGCAGCACGTAAATTAACTTCACCGTTTGATTTCACTAAATGAGGGTAATTGAGTTTCAATATTTCTATATATTGCTGTGAAGTCGCTTTATCGCCTAATTTGTCATAGCCATAAGCCATTGTTGCTAAAGCTTCTGGAACTTGAGGCGTTTGAGGGAAATGTTCAATAATCCACTGTGAGCGTTCAACCGCAGCTAAATAGGCTTTACGTTTGATATTAAAACGAGCCGCGTTCATTTCACTTTCAGCCAATTCTTGCCCAATAAATTTCATACGCTGTGCAGCATCGACAGAATATTGGCTTGAAGGGAAGCGACGAATAAGATCGACAAAGTTTTGGTAAGCAACTTTTAAATAACCGACATCACGATGCGATTGTTTTAATGAAGTGTAACGTAGCAAACTGTCATAGTTTTGCTCCATATTCGATACACCACGAATATAGTAAACATAATCTAAATTTGGATGTTGTGGATTTAAACGGATAAAGCGATCTGCTAGTGCAAGCGTCCCTTCGTAGTCCTTTTGCTTAAATTTTGTATACAGTAATTCAAGTTGAGCTTGCTGTGCATATTGTCCTGTTGGGAAATAGGTATCCATTTCCTCTAATGCTTTAGCAGCATCGCCATATTGCCCACGGTCTAAGGATTTCATCGCATTATTGTAATAAGTCTGCTCATTTGATTTAGGGCCTGTATCGACAACATCCTTCTTCGGATTGCTGCTACAGCCTACAAATGCAGTTGCTAAGCCTACAGTTAAAGCAAGCATTGTGACTTTATAACGTGGTAGCGACATAAAAATTCCTCTGTTTATACGGGCAATAGGCTACAATTGCGCTATTAAACCACTTTTGTCCGAATGAGCAAATGACTTCAGCACACTCTTCTAATTCCGATCCCTCAGAAAACGATTTCAATTTACTTGAAGATTCTGAGGATGCAGATAATCATAATTCTGCGCCAACTGCAACACGTTTATCGTTGCAATTTCAACTGGATGACAGCTATTTAGGGTTACGTATTGACCAAGTTGCTGCAATAGTTTGGAGCGATTTTTCACGCGAAAAACTCAAGCAGTGGATGAAGGATGGTCATTTGTTGGTAAATGGTAACACCGTCAAACCAAAGTATAAATGCGAAGGCAATGAAATGTTGACCTTAGAAGTTGAACTTGAAGTTCAAACTACAGCGCAGCCTGAAAATATTCCTTTAGATATCATCTATGAAGATGATGATATTATGGTGATTAACAAGCCAGTCGGTATGGTTGTTCATCCAGGAGCCGGTAATCCGAGTGGAACACTGGTCAATGCTTTGTTGCACCATTATCCAAAATCTGCAGAACTAACTCGTGCAGGTTTAGTGCATCGTATCGATAAAGATACCAGTGGCTTATTGGTTGTTGCAAAAAATCTTGAAGCACAGTTTTCACTAAGCAAGCAATTGGCTAAAAAAACGGTATATCGAATTTATGATTTGATTTGCTATGGCACCATCATCGCAGGTGGAAAAATTGATGAGCCAATCAAACGTCATCCTGTAGATCGTGTGAAAATGGCAATTTTACCGGGCGGACGTGATGCAGTAACGCATTACAATGTGAAAGAGCGTTTCCAACATTTCACACGTGTACAAGCGCAGCTAGAAACAGGGCGTACTCATCAGATTCGTATCCATTTCACTTATATTGGTTTCCCTTTGGTGGGCGATCCTGTTTATGTGAGCCGTGTCAAAGTGCCTGCTGGTGCTTCTGAATTGCTAGGTACGACATTACGCAGTTTTAAACGCCAAGCCTTACATGCAACAAAATTGGGCTTAACTCACCCACGTTCAGGTGAAGAAATGATGTTTGAAGCGCCATGGGCAGATGATTTTATTGCATTATTAGAAATTTTACGTTCTGAAAATAAAGCCTATTAATTGACGCAAAGGATTCGAATTTACATGCAATTTGTTCAAGGATTACCGCAAGGTATTTATGTCGGACAGACACATATACAACACACAAAGGCTTTGCCATCGGGAAAGCCTGAGCTTGATGGTTTTAACTTAGCATTGCATGTAAATGACGATCCGCAACGAGTGCAGCAACATCGCATGATTTTATTGGATGAGTTTTCACAATTCGGTGTCAATAAAATTACATGGATGACGCAAACCCATAGCACAATTTGCCATACCATTAATGATGAGATAACCTTTGAAGCGCTTATTGGTGATGGTTTAATCACACAAAAGCAAGGTCATGCTTTAATGATGATGACGGCAGATTGTTTGCCTGTGGTTTTGGGGAGTGCTGATGGTACTGAAATTGCCAATTTACATGCAGGTTGGCGTGGTTTAGCAGGAGGGATTATTGAAAATACGATTATTCAAATGCAGACCCAACCGACTTGGGCATGGTTAGGTGCAGCAATTTCACAGCCTTGCTTTGAAATTGGTACAGAAGTAAAAGACGCATTTTGTTCGAAATATACTGAATTAGAAACAGCATTTAAACGTGCTGAACAAGCAGGTAAATATTACGCAGATTTATATGCGATTGCACGCTACGTTCTCAAACAACACGGTATAGAAACTGTGCTTGGAGGAGACCAATGTTCATACTCGCAAGATCAAGATTTTTATTCATACCGCCGTCATGCTAAAACTGGACGGATGGCGACTTTTGTATTTATGCAAAAATAAAAATAGAGCTATCTCAAAAAAGATCTATCTTGAAAAGAATCAATGATTGAAAGATGGATAATAATTTTTAAATATTTTGTATGAAAATTCCACATTTACAATAATCAGTTTTAAAACTGAATTAATGTTAAACTTGACTAAATTTGTTTGTTTTATATTTGATATGTCTTTATCTTCAAAATCTATTGCGATCGTCTACCACAGCCCTTTTGGTCATACTGCAAAAGTTGCAAGTTATATCGTACAAGGTGTTGAAAAAATAGGTGTAACCGTTCACAAAATGGATATCGGACATATAGATTGGGATGTTTTAGACCAAGCAGATGCCATAGTTTTTGGTTCGCCTACATATATGGGAAGTGTCACGGGTCCATTTAAAATGTTTATGGATTCAACCTCTCAGCGTTGGAAAAATCGTGATTGGCAAGGCAAGCTTGCTGCTGCATTTACCAATTCAGGTGGCTTAAGTGGCGATAAACTTGCTGTATTACAACAGATTAATCTCTTTGCCATGCAACATGGCATGTTGTGGACAGGTTTACCGTTGATGCCTACAGGGATCAAAGCGACTGATTTAAATCGTATGGCTGGTTATTTAGGGTTAATGACGCAGTCAGATAATGCCCCGATAGAAATTACGCCACCATCTGGTGATTTAGAAACAGCACTGTGGTTTGGAGAATATCTCGCATTGATGATCAATCGTATTCATTGATTTTTATCTTAAAGTTTTTTATTTCCAGTTGATAAAGCCTCCAATTTGGAGGTTTTTTATGCTCTAAAATATATTCATGTTCTATTTGTAACAATGATAAAAGTATTTTTTCGTCTTTATTATCTTGCTAATATCTTTGTATTGTTTTTATTATCTTATTAATATCTTTGTATTGTTAATTATAAATTACATAAAATATGACATATTTTGTATAAATATTATTTACTACTTGGTTGGTCTCGTTTATTGTTGCGAAAGGACTAAAATAAAATCATAAAAGGAAATTAGAATGGGATATAGTCCTTTATATAAAAAACAGGCAATACTGTCTTCATTATTGCTTTTTGTTTCGGTATGTTCTTCTGTGCATGCGATTGATTTAATAGAATTAAATGATCGTGAATTGTCTAATGTTAATGGTCAGGCATTGATGAGCTTGGGTTATATTGCGCCTAATGACTCAGTTAATAAGATGCAAGGGCAAGGTGTCGGTTTTTATAAGTTGGGCATAGAAGCAGAACTTGAGTTAAATGCCAATATTAAAAAACTGCAATTAGGTTGTGGTGGTGTGAATGGAGCAGGTGGTTGTGATATTGATATCGATAATCTGAGTCTTTCTGGTGTAGCAGATACGCGTGAAGGGCGGGTCAGTTCAAGTGCAAAATTAACCAATCCTTTTTTAGAGTTTGCGATAAAAAATCCAAATGCTGCCTCAACAAGAGAGATTGTTGGTCTACGTTTAAGTGCTGAAAAAGCTTTAGGAATGTTGACAACGGGTACTGAAAATAGTGTAACACCGAATGGTATCAATTCACTGAGTGGTTATATGAAAATTAAAGATACAACAGGTACGGGATACACTGCTGGAAGAAATATGACCTATGCTGACACTAAACAGTCAATTGATGGTAATGTTAAAACAAGTTTTTTATTTATTCCCATTACGTTGGGTTTTAAGTCTACAGACTACAATTTAGCTTTGGATTCAGCTAAAGCGGATATATTTATAAATGGGACAACTATTTCAGGACGTAGGCTTTCAAGTGCAAAATTAGATGGCTATGCAAATATTAATCAATTAAATTTTGGCGGGCAGTTGGGTGCTTCTTTAAATATTACGGGAGGGTTGCTGACTTTACAAAAACAAGTAACTGGTAATATAACTGGGTTAAAGGCAAATATTACAATCGAAGAAAATCTGGGTTTTATTCATAAAATTCCATTGGATAATCCATTTTCATTGTCGCTACAATCGCAAAATGTGTGGTGGCCTGGTGCAGCAGAAACAGCACAAAAGGGCTGGTGGATGGCATTTGAGGATACTATTGATATAGGAAGTGTGGTGCCAAGTAAAAAAATTGATATTACTAATGATGTTTTAAAACAAGTTGTAGGGCCAATCAGCACATATATTACCAATAACCCAGTAGCGTGCGAATTATTCGATTGTATAGGAGGGAGTGGTTTGGCTGTTGGAAATGTTAATCTTCCGAATACATCCGTAAACTTTCCTTTAAAAGATTTACAACTTGCAACTCAGGATTTCGCTCCCAACTGTTACGGCAGTCTGAAGTTCTGCTAATGCAGATGAAATATAAAAAAACCTCCAATTGGAGGTTTTATCATTTAAGCTCAATGCCTTATTTATGAAAAATACGTGCTTTATCACGTTGCCAGTCACGATCTTTCTCAGTTGCACGTTTATCGTGTAACTGTTTACCTTTTACCAAAGCAATCTCAAGTTTAGCCAAACGACCTTTCCAATAACATGCCAAAGGTACGCAGGTATAACCTTTTTGATTCATCGCTCCCATCAACTTTTCAAGTTCACGGCGAGACAATAATAATTTACGGGAGCGTGTCGCTTCGGGTACAACATGTGAGGAAGCTGTTAGCAGCGGCTGAATCTGGGCACCAAATAAATAAGCTTCATTATTTTTAAAGGTAATATAGCTTTCTGTAATCGTCATACGTCCAGCACGTAACGATTTCACTTCCCACCCTTGTAGTGAAAGACCTGCTTCAAATTTCTCTTCTACAAAATAATCGTGGCGCGCACGTTTATTCTGCGCAATTGTGCCACCATTATTTTTTTTTACCACAATGTTATTCGACATAATACACATTTTCCAAGAATGCCCTTATTTTGCCTCAAACTTGAGCGTAGGTGAAGTCATTTCATAATTAAAACCTGATTGTAAATGTCAGAGAGTTATTCGCTAATATTTAAGTTTTTGTTAAACTATATGCCTACATAACAAACTAGAGTACATATGGATGTCTAAAACTCGTGTCATCTATCCGGGAACTTTTGATCCAATTACCAATGGTCATGTCGATTTAGTCGCTAGAGCCGCAAGAATGTTTGATGAAGTTGTGGTGGCAATTGCCATTGGACATCACAAAAATCCAGTATTCTGTTTGGAAGAGCGTGTAGAGTTAGCGAAAATGTCGCTTAAACATTTACCTGGTATAGAGTTTGTCGGATTTGATGGACTGTTGGTCAACTTTGCCAGAGAGCAGAATGCAACTGCGGTGTTACGTGGTTTAAGAGCCGTTTCAGATTTTGAATATGAATTTCAGCTTGCAAATATGAACCGTCAGTTGGATCAACATTTTGAAACTGTATTTTTGACGCCATCGGAACAATTTTCATTTATTTCTTCAACAATGGTTCGGGAAATAGCACGATTAAAAGGTGATGTGAATAAGTTTGTGCCACCATGTGTGGTCGAAGCCTTTAATCGTAAGCATCAACAAGGTTGGTAAAGTGTCTTTAATAATCACCGATGAGTGCATCAACTGTGATGTATGTGAACCTGTATGTCCAAATGACGCAATTTACATGGGGGAGGAAATTTATGAAATTAATCCAAACTTATGTACAGAATGCGTTGGGCATCATGATCAACCGCAGTGTTCTCTCTATTGTCCAGTCGATTGTATTCCACTTGATCCAAATCATGTGGAAAGCCAAGATGAGCTCATGGAAAAATATAAAATACTAATTGCTCAAAAAAGCGCAAGCAATTAACTGGAAAGTTTGTTAGGATACGCCCCGAAGTGAGCCAGACGATCGCTGCTGTGTAGATCTCCGTGATTGAAACAGGGGAGGAAAGTCCGGGCTTCATAGGGCAGGGTGCCAGGTAACGCCTGGGCGGTGTAAACCGACGGCAAGTGCAGCAGAGAGTAGACCGCCTTCATATCGTTTCTTTTCGGAGAAATGGAAGGTAAGGGTGAAAGGGTGCGGTAAGAGCGCACCGCGTGTCTGGTAACAGTTCACGGCAAGGTAAACCCCACCAGAAGCAAGACCAAATAGGAATCCTGAGGCACGGCCCGTGCTGGATTCGGGTAGGTCGCTTGAGCGTATGAGTGATTGTACGCCTAGAGGAATGATCGTTCTCGACAGAACCCGGCTTATCGGCTCACTTCAATAAATTTTTTTAACAATCGCTTGACGTAGTGGTGTTTACAGCAGATAATGCGCCCACAGTTTAAGGCTATGTAGCTCAGTTGGTTAGAGCACCGCACTCATAATGCGGGGGTCACAGGTTCAAATCCCGTCATAGCCACCATTTTTATAGACCACGTTTCCAAAAACGTGGTCTTTTTTTATCTTGAATATTTAGAAATTTAATATTTGGCTTGTTTTATTTTAAGTGACCAAAAGATATTTTCACTTTTATCTCGAATCAGATTGCCTGAGATATGTTTTAAATCAAGAGTGGGTGAAATTTTACTCGAGCTGTGTACGCTTTGTTGTAACCAGTCTAGGTGTAGCTTGTGGCATCGATCAATATCATAATTTTCCCAAGATGAATAATCTTCATCTAAGTCCCTTAACTCAAAAGTGATGGAGGAAATTAAGCCTTGATGATTAAAATTGAATTGAGTTTTTATATTTAAATTAACTTTTATTACCAGATAAATTTGATTGAGTATTATTTTTACTGAATGCTTAGGGCTTAGTTTTTTATCTGGACGTTTTTTTAATATTTTGAGTTGTTGTTCAAATTCTTGAAATATATCAATGGATAAAGTACCCCCTAAATTTTGAAAGGTTATATTGGCTAGATTGAGTAAGATTTTAAAATCGGTAAAGGATGTGTGAAATGGAATTGAAATTTTATTGAAATTAAATGTCTTTAAATTATCATTAATATTAAATGTTTTAAGCATTGTTAAAATTCTTTTGATTGTTTATTTTTGGATAAATTCTAAATTCAGACATAAAAAAACCAGCATATCGCTGGAAATTTTATTGCACCATTTTAAGAAGTATTAAAATGGTGCCCGAGGCCAGACTCGAACTGGCACGCTTTGTGGGCGGGGGATTTTAAATCCCCTGTGTCTACCGATTTCACCACTCGGGCATGTGCGCAATAATATAGGACAGTTTTTTACTTGGCAAGGGGATTTATGTCGATTTGCTTTCTTTTCAATCAATTCATGTGTTTATGTTTGATAATGAAGCACTTTAAGTCGTCATATTGAAATATCTGTCATAATTTTTTCATAAATTTGAGATTAAACCGAAATATTCGTTCTTTAAATTGATTGAGTAAAAAACTTAGGGAAAATCAAATTTAATGAAAAAATCAATTTCACGCCGTGAACTTATTCAAAAGTCATTGCTTAGTTTTGGGGCATTATCTATACCTGTTTCATTGACTGCGTGTGGTAGTGATAATGAGGACTCAACAACACCGATGATAAAAGTAGAATTTTTACATGGTGTTGCTAGTGGTGATCCACTGAAAGATCGTGTAATTTTATGGACAAGAATCACACCACAAGATACGTCATTGCGATTGGAGGTAGTTTGGGAAATTGCAACAGACGATAAATTTACTCAAATTATAAATGCTGGAAAAGTACATACGTCTTCAGCGCAAGATTTTACTGTAAAAGTCGATGCAGATAAGTTGAAGTCAGGACAGAATTATTTCTATCGCTTTAAATTCGGTTCGGTTATTTCACCAGTCGGTCGCACGAAAACACTGCCCGAAACGACCAGTGCTGTGCAATTTGCTGTGTGCTCATGCTCGAATTATCCAGCGGGCTATTTTTATGTATATAAAGAAATGGCGAAACAAGACGTAGATGCAATCATCCATTTAGGCGATTACATTTATGAGTACGGCAAAGATGGTTATGCAACTGAAGATGCGACTCGATTAGGTCGTACTTTGCCAATTGATAATGATAAGGAAATTATCAAACTGGATGACTACCGTAAACGCTATGCGCTTTATCATACGGACTTAGACTTACAGGCTGCTCATTCACGGCATCCTTTTATTGTGATTTGGGATGATCATGAGCTCGCAAATGATGCTTGGAAAGATGGCGCTGAAAACCATCAAGCGAACGAAGGTCGTTTTTTGGATCGTAAATTAGCAGCATTACAAGCTTATTTTGAATGGATGCCTATTCGCCCAGTATCTGAAACTGATTATTTGAATATTTATCGCCAATTTGATTATGGTTCATTGGTGCAATTGACCATGTTAGATACTCGAATTTTGGCACGTGATCAGCAGCTTGAATATGCAAGTTATATGACTGCATCTGGACTCGATTTTGCAAAATTTCAAGCGGATTTAACCAGTAACACGCGTACATTGATGGGTTATACACAGCGAGATTGGTTGCAAAAGAAATTGGCACAATCTACAGCGACTTGGAATGTACTAGGTCAGCAAGTATTGATGTCAAAAATGTTAATCCCCGCAGAATTGTTATTATCACTTACTGCAATTACCAGTGGTCAGGCGACTGCTGAAGCTTTAGCGAAAATGAATCAACAAATCACAGAGCTGGTCACTTTAAAAGTGCGTTTACAAAAAGGTGATCCGACATTAACAGCGACCGAGAAAGCACGAGTTACTACAGTCGCACCCTATAATTTAGATGCATGGGATGGTTATTATTATGAACGTGAAGTGTTGTATGGCACTTTAAAAGCGCTCAATAAGAAAGTTGTAGTATTGGCAGGGGATACGCACAATGCGTGGGCTTCTGACTTACATACGCAATCTGGCGATCTTGTGGGAGTAGAGTTGGCTACTAGTTCTGTGTCATCACCAGGGATGGAAAAGTATTTAAATATCCCTTTGGCGCAATTACAACAATTTGAATTTGCATTTACGACTTTAATTGATGAATTGAACTATACCAATTTGAATCAGCGTGGCTATTTAAAAGTCAGCTTTACCGCACAGCAAGTTCAAGCAGATTGGATTTTTGTAAATAGCATTAAAGAAAAAACCTATACGGTTGATGGTACACGAGCATATCAGGTGGTTTTAGACCCTAAATTAGTTGTTATTAAACCTGTGCAGAAAAGTGCTTAGAGGTTTTCATCTGTTTTCGGTAACAAAAAACCAAGTAGTAATACTTGGTTTTTTGTATTTAGGATAGGTTTGTCTTACATTAAACTATCCATATATTCGTCTAAATCAATAAATTTATAAGACTTAGACATTTCATTCTCATACTTTAAAAGTTGTAAATGTAATTCTAAATATTGTGTCAATTGCTGCTGCTGGAATTGGTATTTTTCAGAATTCTTAGTATGAAACTTCATTTTAAATTTGGCTTTTTGGGCTTGTTTGTATGCCCAAAAACACATGCGGCGAATTTGTTGTAATTGATAATATTCAGTATCTTTGGTGTTGTCTCTGAATAAATTTTCTTTATAGAATTTTACGAATCCAAAGCTCATCGCAAAGAAAAATAAGACACCTTGCAATAAAATACTCTCGATAAAATAAATATTGAGAGCCTGTAAAATAATAATAATTGCCAGTTTGAATGGTGTGTTATTCACTTGCTGATATAGGTGAATAGAGCTGTGTTTTATCTGATTGATAATAAATGGAACAACCAACATGAAAAAAAGCATGATTATTAATGCAGCAATACCTTTGATTTGGAAAGGATTAAATTGAGTGAAATGTTGTTCAATATAATGTCCCAAACTAAAATAAATGCTACAAAAAATCATAATGGATAAAATCCAAGGAATAAATTCCTTTGCTTCATCTAAAAGCCCTTTGGTTTTAATCTGACTGTAAAATAAAAAATTTCTTTTCAAAGCCAGTGGGTATTTACTTTGTAAATCTTGTAGATACAGGGCGGCTTGTTGAGATTTAATCATATTTAAAATTCAATATCGGTTTTCCAATGCTTTCGTTAGGGCATCAGTGGCGAAAGTTAGAAGTCATACATTGTACGTGCTAATCAGAATTTTGATCAAGACTACAATGCAGTTATCGCATTTTCAATCGTAAATAGAGTGTGTAAGGTGAGGTTTTTAAAGGTGTTCTGCATCAATATAGTTAACGGTAAATTTATTGATCATTCACGTTTTTCATTGAGATAGGGATTATTTATCAAGCATATTATTTTAATCATTAAAAATTTGGCTTTAGTAAGATGTAGATTTAAATTTTTTAGATTGTGGTGAGATGGAAATACTGAAAGGGGTGATGAAATTTTGCTTTATTAAATATAAAGTTCTATTGGTTTTATAAAATTCAGACATAAAAAAACCAGCATATCGCTGGAAATTTTATTGCACCATTTTAAGAAGTATTAAAATGGTGCCCGAGGCCAGACTCGAACTGGCACGCTTTGTGGGCGGGGGATTTTAAATCCCCTGTGTCTACCGATTTCACCACTCGGGCATTTTTAACAAGATGGAGGCGGAGGTCGGAATCGAACCGGCGTACACGGAGTTGCAGTCCGCTGCATGACCACTCTGCCACCCCGCCATGTCTTGTTGATGCGTATATTATCAACCTTTGAAAAAAAAACAATACTATAATTCATGCATATGCACATAAAATCGGCATATAGAATAAAATTGTCTAAATAATCATGTATTATTTGCAAAATTGATTCATATCTACTTTGGAGATGCGCCGTGGCATTAGTTTTAGATGGTCGTGCGTTAGCAAAACAAATTGAAGCTGACTTGTTGTTTCGTGTAGAAGCATTAAAAGCAAAAACAGGTCGTACCCCAATTTTGGCGACTATTTTAGTTGGCGATGATGGTGCATCTGCGACATATGTACGCATGAAAGGCAATGCTTGCCGTCGTGTAGGTATGGATTCTTTAAAAGTGGAATTAGGCAAAGAAACGACAACTGAACAATTATTGGCTGAAATTGAAAAATTGAATGCTAATCCAGATGTTCACGGTATTCTTTTACAACACCCTGTACCAGAACAAATTGATGAACGTGCTTGTTTCGATTCAATTTCTTTAGCAAAAGATGTAGATGGTGTGACTTGTCTTGGTTTTGGTCGTATGGCAATGGGTGAGGCTGCTTATGGTTCTGCGACTCCTGCAGGGATTATGACGATATTAAAAGAATACAACATTGAAATTGCAGGTAAACATGCAGTTGTTGTTGGTCGTTCTGCAATTTTGGGTAAACCAATGGCAATGATGTTGTTGCAAGCCAATGCAACGGTAACGATTTGTCATTCTCGTACGCAGAACCTTGCTGAGCTTGTGAAACAAGCAGATATCGTTGTGGGTGCAGTCGGTAAGGCTGAATTGATTCAAAAAGATTGGATTAAGCAAGGCGCAGTGGTTGTCGATGCTGGTTTCCATCCTCGTGATGGCGGTGGTGTAGGCGACATTCAATTGGTGGGCATTGAAGACGTAGCTTCTGCTTATACACCTGTACCAGGTGGCGTAGGGCCAATGACGATTACCACTTTAATTCGTCAGACTGTTGAAGCTGCCGAAAAAGAATTGGGTTAATTTTTTAATCTTCTTCTGAATCTTCTCTTTAAAAAAGGAGGAAGTAGATCAGAATGAGTAGTATCTTGAACGAGTAATAAGTTTCTTTATTATTCGTTTATATTCAAAAAACTCTTTAGTTAAAAATTGATCACGAAATTAAAAAACCAATGACCTGTACTTTCCAATTTACTAAAGCTCCTGAGCATTTACTAAAAGCTTTACATGACGTTATTCCAACATGTGAATTAATGGCGCAGCAGTTGCCTGAAATGCCTATTTCATTGTGGTTAATTCCGCCAGTATTTCCTACAGATCGCTTGGATGACGAAGTTATACGTCGTATTTGGAATGATACCCCGTACTGGATATTTTGTTGGGCTTCTGGTTTGGCAATGGCACAGTGGCTTTTGGCAGAGCCACATCATGTGAAAGATAAAGTGGTGCTCGATTTTGGCGCAGGTTCGGGCGTTGTTGCGATTGCTGCAAAAATGGCAGGAGCTAAACGAGTGATTTGTTGCGATATAGATCCGATAAGTTTGGATGCTTGTCGTGAAAATGCTTTACTCAATGATGTAGAGCTTGAATATCTAGATGACTTGTATAAAGCCGAACAAGTAGATGTATTGCTTGCAGCCGATGTTTTATATGATCAATCTAATCGTTTTTTCTTAGACGAATTTTTAAAATTTTCTCCAGAGGTGTGGGTCGCAGACAGTCGAGTGAAAAATTTCAGTCATCCTAATTATAAAAAATTAGACGAGCGCAGTGCGACAACTTGGCCAGATTTGGACGAATCTAAAGAGTTTAGAAATGTTAGCTTTTATAAGACGCTATAAATGCTGATTTATTTATTAATAAATTTTAGTTACATGAGTAAGAAAAAGTCTTAAATTTTTATTTTAAAAATAGATAGTACTTAACACTAGGCTAAATCATCGGATAGGGCTAAGTGTTAAGTCAATTAGAAGAACTCAATTATTCAATTAAGAACAGGTATAACGAACTACATGCAGCGTGCTTGGACGTGTTTCTAAGGCTTGGCGAGTTGCATAATCTTCACCATTATTTAGACTAGGGGTATTTGATAGCCCGAAAGAAGTACGACTATGACCAAGTTGAACCCCTGTTTGATCTGTATTGGTCGTTTGTGGATTAATGATTTCATTGACACTCAAAACAGAAATTTTATAGGTTTTATTTACACCTAAAACTTTTTGACACGCGCGCTGTAATTTATCCGAATCTAAATCGCGATCTGCACGACCCGATAAAGTATAGGCAAGTGTTGCTGTATTGCTTGATTGATTTTCAATTTGATAGCCTGTTACACCATTGTATTGTCGTGGTGTAGTCTGACATGCGGCTAAAGCTAAAACGACTAATCCTAAACTTGTAATTTTGATCTTTTTCATCTTTTAAAGTCCTAGCTTTTGAATTGTTTTTAGTATGCCATAGCTTTATTATTTTCACGATGATTGAATTGCTCAAATAAAAACAGCTTTTCTTATTGGTATAAGAAAAGCTGTTTTTATTAATTGGATATGCTTTATTTTTCAGTATCAATCATCTGTAATTAAGCTGTGCTTTTTAGTATCTTTCATAAATACATAAGTGATTAATGATAGACCGATCATGAAAGTAATATAATAGAAAAAGTAGTTTTCATGCCCAGCATTTTTAAAGCTTAAAGCCACTAACTCCGCAGTACCACCAAACAATGTATTGGCAATTGCATAAGGTAATGCAACACCTAATGCACGAATATGCGCAGGGAATAGTTCAGCTTTGACTACGGCGTTAATTGCGGTATAACCCGTTACAATGACCATACCGCTCATACATAACATGAATGCAGTGGTTGGATTAGTGGTAGAGCCTAGACCATTAAAAATTGGAATGGTGAACAGTACACCCAACACACCAAAAGTGATCATAATAGGTTTACGACCAATTTTATCGGACAAAGCACCGACAGCAGGCTGTAATAACATGAATACGAAAATCGCAGCAGTGGTAATTTCAGTAGCTGTGGTTTTTTCAAAGCCTGAAGTATTGACCAAATATTTTTGTAAATATGTTGTGAATGTATTAAACGCTAAAGTACCACCTGCAGTGAGCATGATCACTGTAAATGCTTGTTTAGGGTATTTTGTGAATAGTGCTAAAGCACCAGACTTTTCACCACCATTTTTTGCATGTTCTTGAGCTTGTTTCGAAGACTCAGTTTCAACTAAACCACGACGAATCCAAAATACCACAACTGCCAATAAAGCACCGATCAAGAAGGGAATACGCCATCCCCATTCAGAAAGCTGACCTTCTGTTAAAGTACGTTGTAAAATAATCAACACGCAAAGTGCGAGTAATTGACCTGAAATTAATGTGACATACTGAAAACTGGAGAAGAAACCACGATGGTTTTTACCCGCCATTTCGGTTAAGTAAGTCGCACTTGCGCCATACTCACCACCGACACTCAGACCCTGTAACAAGCGAGCAAACAGTAATAATGCAGGTGCAAGCATGCCGACACTTGCATATGTCGGTGCGCAAGCAATAATCAGTGAACCAACACACATCAGTGAAACAGAGAGGGTTAATCCTGATTTACGACCTTTACGATCTGCATAAATTCCCATGACCCATGCGCCAATTGGACGCATTAGAAAACCAAGTGCAAATACTGCAGCGGCTTGCAGCAGTTTTACAGTGTCATCGCCATCTGGGAAGAATTGCGGTGCAAAATAAAGAGTAAATGCAGCATAGACATACCAGTCGTACCATTCGACTAAGTTACCTGCTGAACCACCGAGTATAGATTTTAAACGAGTTTTTCTATCAAGTTGCGGAGTGGCAACCTGAGGAGATGAATTGGACAAGGCAATTCTCCAAAAGAATATGAAAAACATAGTCTGTTTAATTTTCATTTTGGATGAAAATCTAAGTAGAAAAATCAAACAGAGAGAATTTCAGCAAGTGCTGTAGGGAGATACAAATAATTACGAAGACCGTTATACGCTTGTATGAATGTGTACTTTATTAGACTTTAGTCGAGTTGGTTTTGAGTTAATATGCTTTCAATAAAATTAAGAATGTCTAAAATAAAGAATAATTTTTTTAAAACAATTGGTTAGTTTTAAATACTTAATTATTTACGATGATGAAAGCTAAAGTTGTGGGTTGATTTTCAAAGGTTTAAATGTATGAAAAATACACGCATGATTTTAAATATTTATGAATAATGAGGATTGGTGTTAGGTGAATGATAAGAAGACATGATATTTATATATGTTAGAATTTTCGTTTTCGAAAATAAAACAAAATGGTTTTACATTTATGAGCTTGATGATTCGTCAGCAACAGACTTTAGAACTGGTCAAAGAACGTGGTTATATCAGTATTGAAGAATTGGCACAGTATTTTTCTGTGACTCCGCAAACAGTACGTCGTGATATCAATCAATTGGCAGACCATGGGCTTTTACGCAGATATCATGGTGGCGCAGCGATTGATTCGAGTGTGTCTAACACAGATTATAGTATGCGTATTGATCATAATTTTGAAGAAAAACAAAAGATTGCCAAAGCCGTTGCGGAGGCTGTACCAGACCATGCTTCTATATTTATTAATATTGGTACAACAACCGAAGCGATTGCACATGCACTTTTGAATCATCAAGGCTTAAAAGTGATTACCAATAATTTGAATGTCGCAAAAATTCTCAGTGTGAAAGATGATTTTGAAGTTTTGATTGCGAGTGGAAAAGTTCGTCCAGACGGTGGTGTGATTGGGCAAGCAACTTCAGAATTTTTTAAGCAGTTTAAAGTGGATTATGCGTTAATTGGTATTAGTGGAATTGATGGTGAAGGTACATTATTAGATTTTGACTTTCAGGAAGTCTCTGTTTCACGAGAAATTATTGCAGGTGCACGACATGTTTTTCTTGCAGCAGATCATAGCAAGTTTGGTCGTCATGCCATGATGCGTTTAGGGCATTTAACAGATATTGAACGTCTTTATACCAATATAAAACCAAGTGATAATTTTATACATAAGATGAAAGAATCAGATGTAACATTAATCATTGCCTAAAAATACGATATTGAAAACTCGAAAAATTGGCTTTATGAAAATGTAAATTGATCACTTTTTGATAGACAGGTGGTCAAATATTGATTATTATTTTCTTAATCGAAAATAAACGAAAATATATATTCAAAAGGTGTCTGTAATGAATCAAACTCACGAACAACTCACTTGTTATGATATCGCTGTGATTGGCGGTGGTATTAATGGTGTGGGAATTGCAAATGATGCAGTTGGTCGTGGGCTTTCTGTGTTCTTATGTGAAAAAGATGATTTAGCCAGTCATACATCTTCTGCAAGTAGCAAGTTGATACATGGTGGTTTACGTTATTTAGAACATAAAGAATTTCGTTTGGTTCGTGAAGCACTTGCAGAACGTGAAGTATTATTATCTAAAGCACCACATATTATCCGTCCAATGCGTTTTATCATGCCACATCAACCGCATTTACGACCAGCTTGGCTCATTCGTACAGGGTTGTTCTTTTATGATCATTTAGGGAAAAGAGAAAAGCTAGCAGGTTCGAATTTGGTTCAATTCGTACCTGAAACCAGTCCGTTAAAAGATCAGATTACTCGTGGGTTTGAATATTCTGATTGCGCAGTAGATGATTCACGCTTAGTTATACTCAATGCGATGCAAGCTCATGAAAATGGTGCAAAAATTGTGACACAAACACGTTGTGTTTCTGCGCGCAGAGAAAATGGGATATGGATTGTTCAATTAGAAAATGAGCAAGGGGTTTATCAAATTCAAGCCAAAGTTTTGGTGAATGCAGCAGGTCCTTGGGTAGCGAAATTCATTAAACAAGATTTAAAATTGAAATCTCAATATGGCATTCGCTTGATTCAAGGTAGTCATATTATTGTGCCGAAAATTTATGAAGGTGATAAAGCTTTCATTATGCAAAATGATGATCAGCGTATTGTATTTGCAATCCCATATTTAACTAAATACACCATGATTGGTACGACAGATCGTGAATACGATGGTGATCCGAACCACGTTGAAATAACTCAACAAGAAATTGAATATCTGTTAGATATTTCGAATGATCATTTTAAAACACAATTGATTCAAGATGATATTGTGCAAACTTTTTCAGGTGCCCGTCCGTTGTGTGATGATGAGTCGGATAATCCAGCGGTAATTACCCGAGATTACACCTTATCTTTATCGCAAGATCATGAAAGTGATGCACCTTTGTTGTCTGTCTTTGGTGGAAAATTAACGACTTATCGTAAACTTGCTGAATCTGCAATGGATCATCTGAAAAAGTTTTTTCCTGAACTTGGAGCATCTTGGACAGAGAAAGCATTATTACCTGGTGCAGAAAATTTGGATTCTGTGGAAAGTCTCATAGCTGAAATTCAACATAAGATCAAAGGGTGCGATGCTGAGACTGCGAATCGTTGGGCACATGCTTTTGGTAATCGTGTATGGAAATTCTTAAATCATTCAACTTCTATGCATGAGTTAGGGCAGAATTTTGGACATGGTTTATATGCGCAGGAAATAGATTACGTGGTTGATCAAGAGTGGGCACAGACCAGTCAAGATATTTTAAAGCGTCGTACCAAGTTGTATTTACAGTTCTCTGATGTTGAAATTCAAGCTCTGGACGAGTATTTGGTTGGCTTGCATGAGCGCAGATTGCAAAAAAATGTGGCGTAAACTATAAAAGGGTCAAAACTTTCCCCTTTTTATGTGGTTAAGCAAATTAAGTCCAATCAAAGGTAAATAAAACACGTTTAGTTTCAGGTTGGTAATACATCAAAATATCATCTGCACCACTTGTACAATATTGCCATCCTGACGCACAGGCTATGAAGTAATAACGATGTCCTTGTTTATCATAAACATGAACCTCCTCATTGTCGGGTTTTTGATCTATAAATTGCAAATCGAAATATTGATTTAATGGTGTAATATAATTACTGACACCAAATTCACCACCGATCCAATTTAAAAGCATACTAGGATTTTCCTGACGAAATTTCGGATCGAACTCCAAATCAGATGTGGAAATGATTTCTCTTGTTTCTTTAAAACGGGCTTTCACTTCTAAAAAATCTTTGTGTATTTTTTCGCTATGTGGTTGCATTTGGTTAAAGCAAATTTCTGCATGATTTTCATTTTCAAGAATAAAATAGTGTTTTTCACCGAACCATTGATAAAGATTGTTTATGTCGAGTTGTAAAATGAAAAAGTTTTCACCAGCGAATTCATTGTGAAACTCTTCAGTATATGATCCGATATAACAATCATGCGGTTCTATTGGATTGATTAAATGAATTTTGCCTTGCTATTCTGGGTTGACTGCAGATAAATCAATTGAAATAAGTGGAAGCATGTGATTTGCGAGAAAGGCACTATCAGGAGCGAAAACATCTTCATTATCAGGTAATAAAGTTAGGTAGGGTTGTGCTGTTGTAATATTTTGAATTTGCTTCATTGTAATTTTTTAAATATTTTCATTCGTATTATTAAAGCATAAAAAGACCGCACAAAGCGGTCTTTTTATATTTCTCATAATCCCTCTTTTAAAAGAGGGACATAAAGGCGAATTAAGCAGATTTTTTAACAGCAGCAATTAACTCAGCTTGACGAGCTTTAAGTGCAGCAGGTAAGCGCTCACCAAGTTTATTAAATAACTCAGTGTGGCTTTCAAGTTCTTTAATCCACTGGTCTTTGTCTTGTGAAGTCACAAGATCAAATTGTGCTTTAGTGAAGTCGGAACCTGTCCAGTTTAATTGTTCGTAAGTTGGAACTAAGCCAATTGGTGTTTCAGTTGCTTCAGCACGACCTTCACAACGGTCAATCATCCACTCAAGAACACGCATGTTTTGACCGAAACCAGGCCATACGAAGTTACCTTCAGCATCACGACGGAACCAGTTTACATTGAATATTTTCGGAAGTTTGTTACCCGCAGCTTCAGCTTTAGTAGCAACTTGTTCGCCAAGTTCTAACCAATGGCTAAAGTAGTCAGCCATGTTATAACCAGCAAATGGAAGCATAGCAAATGGGTCACGGCGAACGATACCTTGTTGGCCTACAGCCGCCGCAGTTGTTTCAGAACCCATTGTTGACGCTTTATAAACGCCATCAATCCAGTCAAATGCTTCAGAAACTAAAGGAACTGTGTCTGCACGGCGACCACCAAAGATGAACGCAGAAATTGGAACGCCTGCTGGATTTTCCCAGTCAGCGTCAATAGAAGGGCATTGACCAGCAGCAACGGTGAAACGTGCATTTGGATGAGCTGCTTTTTCACCAGCAACGTGCGGTTGACCTTTCCAGTTGGTCAGGTTAGCAGGAGCTTCTTTAGTTAGACCTTCCCACCAAACTTCACCGTTATCAGTTACAGCAACGTTTGTATAGATTACATCTTTAGTCAATGTCGCCATACAGTTCGGGTTAGTTTTAATATTTGTACCCGGTGCTACACCAAAGAAACCTGCTTCAGGGTTAATTGCATATAAGCGACCGTCTTCACCTGGTTTGATCCAAGCAATATCGTCACCTACAGTTTCAATTTTCCAACCTTCATAACCTACTGGTGGAATCAACATAGCGAAGTTGGTTTTACCACAAGCAGATGGGAAGGCAGCAGCGATGTAGTGTTTTTCACCACGTGGATTCGTCACGCCAAGGATAAGCATGTGTTCTGCTAACCAACCTTGTTGACGACCCATAGAAGATGCAATACGTAAAGCTAGACATTTTTTACCAAGCAATGCGTTACCGCCGTAACCAGAACCGTAAGACCAGATCTCACGAGTTTCTGGGTAATGCACAATATATTTTTCTGGGTTGCAAGGCCAAGCAACGTCTTTTTGACCTGCGGTAAGTGGCGCACCCACAGTATGTACGCAAGGGATATATTCGCCATCTGTACCAAGTACATCGTAAACAGCTTTGCCCATACGAGCCATTTTACGCATGCTAACAGCAACATAAGGCGAGTCAGTAATTTCGATACCGATATGTGCAATATGAGAACCTAAAGGACCCATAGAGAATGGAACAACGTACATTGTACGACCTTCCATTGCGCCTTCGAACAAGCCGCTTAGGCGAGTACGCATTTCAGCTGGAGCTTCCCAGTTGTTCGTCGCACCAGCATCTTCTTGTTTTTCAGAACAGATGTATGTACGACCTTCAACACGGGCTACGTCAGATGGATCAGAATTGGCTAAATAAGAACCAGGATGTTTTTCTTGGTTTAAAGCTTGCATGGTGCCGTTAGCAATCATCAGGTCGATATAACGCTGATTTTCTTCTTCGCTACCGTCACACCATTCAATTTTTGCAGGTTTAGTTAATTTAGCAATTTCTTCAACCCATGCAATGAGCTTAGGATGACGAACGAATTCTGGTGCGTTCACTTGGGTCATGGTGAGGCCTATCTTAAATGTGTACAATTTCTTGTACAAATAATAATCTAAATGAAGCGATACAACACTTAGATTTAAGTGTGAAAAAAAGTGGCTGTATTAAAGCATATATTCATTAAAAAAATAAGACTAAAGGCGTAAAAGATACTAAATGTAATACTTTAAATAAGGTGCTGATTTTTAATGTTTAAATGTTCTATATTTACCATATTTAGTGGTATTTTTATCTATGATGTGCAGTATTTTTATTTTAAATAATAATGATTTACAATGGGTTGAAGCGGTATTGTACGTCGAATTAATCATTGATTTAATAAATGGTGTTAATTCGAATTTTACATAAAGGTGCTTTTATTTGTTTAGAAAATGGACGAGATTAAAGTGAATACTTCCAAATAATCAAGCTTATGCGTAAAGATCTTAAACCACTTTCTATAATTTACAATGAGAAATCGGGTTTTCATGCCAATAAAAAAGAGGCTATTTATGAGCAATTGATGACAATTTGGACGGCACATGGTTTTGAAATTCAAGTTTTTGATATTTCCTCTGAACTGAATATTCAATGTCTAATGAAAAAAGTTTTAGATCGGCATCAGCAATATGACCAGCAGGGTGTGATTGTTGCAGCAGGAGGTGATGGCACGTTAAACGCTGTAGCATCTCAAATGTTGCATCAAAGTATTCCAATGGGCATTTTACCTTTAGGCACGTTTAATTATGTCGCAAGAGTCCTTAATATTCCTTTAGATATTCTTGAAGCTGCGCAAGTGGTTGCAACGGGAGAGCCTAGAGCCTCGCATGTGGCGTGTATTAATGATTACATTTATTTAAACAATGCCAGTCTCGGTTTGTATCCTTTATTTATCAAAAAACGTGAAGAATATAATCGTAAATTTGGGCGCTTCCCTTTAAATGCCTATACGTCTGGTTTGGATGTTTTAATCCGTGATCGTAAAGAATTAAAATTAGAAGTAGAAGTCGATGGGAAAAAATATCCAGTAAAAACACCTTTAATTTTCTTTGGAAATAATCAACTACAACTCAAAGAGATGAAGCTTAAAATTGCAAAATGTGCAGAAGTCGGTGAAATAGCAGGGGTCGTGATTGCTAAAGGAGACAAAGCCACATTATTCAAAACATTATTTCAAACGATTCGTGGCAAATTAGAAAAGGCATCTGATGTGTATAGTTTTGGTGCGCAAAGCGTCATTGTTTATTCTAAAAAGCCTACACTGACTGTCGCTATTGATGGTGAAATTGTGTCTATGAATACACCATTAAAACTTCATGTCGAAAAAAAGGCTTTAAATATTATGGTGCCACATGCTGCTGCATCTGTCTGATTTACACTTTGGTACGGAGCGTCCAGAATGCATTCAAGCCATTCAAAAATTTTGTGCCGAACATAAACCTGAAATTGTGGTTGTGAGTGGGGATCTAACGCAGCGAGCTAAATTTAAAGAATTTTTAGCATGTCGACAATTTTTGGATGGTTTGAAAATCCCTTATTTTGTTGTACCTGGTAATCATGATATTCCTTTGTATCAAGTATGGAATCGACTCTTTAGACCTTTTATTCTGTATCAACTCTTTTTTGGTAGTTTGGAAAATACGTTAGCAACTGAGCATTTTTATTTGATCGGCATGAATAGTATTCGTCGTCGTTACCATACTCGTGGGCATATTTCTTTTGAACAAATTAACAAGGTCAATCAATTACTTGTCGATGCACCTGTTGGAAAACTAAAAATTATTGTCAGTCATCAACCTTTTTATACTTCCAGTGAAGATCACCATTTAAAAGATTGTCCTGCTTTGGGCAAATTCGCCATTAAAGAATGGGGGCAGCAGCAACTGTATGCTTTATTGCATGGGCATTTACATTTAGTTGCTGTTTATGATTTGAATCAAGCGTTTGCTTTAAATTTGAATCATCCTGTTTATGAGGTTCATGCAGGCACGGCAATTTCAAAACGCTTGCATAGAAATATACCGAATAGTTTTAATGTGATCGATAATAACGGTTCTGTTGAGCATTATTTTTATGATGAACAGTTAAAAAGTTTTATTGCCAAAGCATAATGCAATGATTCCCTTGGTTCTGAGATAGGGTTGAGTGAGTGAAAATAATACAAATTTGCAAAATATTTTTACGTTTCCCCCTTGAAGCGTTTATTTCCATCCCCACAAATGTCACATACAAATATTTTGTTGATGACCTAGGAAATAAGAAGTCATCTTCACTGAGCAATCAATGACATTCTTCAAATGTCTATGGAGTTTTAAATGAGCAAGATTCGTCCTTTACATGACAACGTTGTAATTCGCCGTGTTGAAAAAGAAACTAAAACTGCAGGTGGTTTAATTTTAAGTACCTCTGCGGCTGAGCAACCAGCTCAAGGTGAAATTCTTGCCGTTGGTAATGGCAAAGTAACTGACAATGGCGTACGCGCATTAGATGTTAAAGTTGGCGATAACGTATTATTTGGTGCTTACGCTGGAACTAAAATCAAAGTAGATGGCGAAGAACTTCTTGTCATGAAAGAGTCTGATATTTTAGCGGTTCTTGAAGGTTAATTCGGAACATCATTCTGCATTTATCTATAGATAATGACGCAGAAATAAAATTGATTAAAATTTAAGAATATTTGGAGTTTAGTATGTCAGCTAAAGATGTAAAATTTGGTGATTCAGCTCGTTCAAAAATGATCGCTGGTGTAAATACCCTTGCAGATGCTGTAAAAGTAACTTTAGGTCCTAAAGGTCGTAATGTTGTTATTGACCGTTCTTTCGGTGCGCCACACATCACTAAAGATGGTGTAACTGTTGCGAAAGAAATTGTGCTTAAAGATAAATTTGAGAACATGGGCGCGCAATTGGTACGTGAAGTATCTTCTAAAACCAATGATATCGCTGGTGATGGTACAACGACCGCAACTGTTTTGGCTCAAGCAATTCTAAATGAAGGTATCAAATCTGTCACTGCGGGTATGAACCCAATGGATTTGAAACGTGGTATCGATCTTGCTGTTAAAGCTATTGTTGCTGAAATTAAAGCAACTGCAAAACCTGCATCTGATACCAAAGCAATTGAGCAAGTAGGTTCAATCTCTGCTAACTCTGATGAAACTGTAGGTAAACTCATTGCTCAAGCAATGGAACGCGTTGGTAAAGAAGGCGTGATTACAGTTGAAGAAGGTTCAGGCTTTGAAGATGCGCTTGACGTTGTGGAAGGTATGCAGTTTGACCGTGGTTATATTAGCCCGTACTTCGCAAACAAACCAGAAACCTTAACTGCTGAACTTGAAAATCCGTTCATTCTGCTTGTTGATAAAAAAATCGGCAATATCCGTGAATTGATTACAGTGCTTGAAGCTGTTGCTAAAACAGGTAAACCGCTTCTTATCATCGCTGAAGATGTTGAAGGCGAAGCGCTTGCTACGCTTGTTGTAAATAACATGCGCGGTATTATCAAAGTTTGTGCTGTTAAAGCCCCTGGTTTTGGTGACCGTCGTAAAGCAATGCTTCAAGATATCGCAATCTTGACAGGTGCAACGGTTATTTCTGAAGAAGTAGGTATGTCTTTAGAAACTGCAGCATTACAAGATTTAGGTACAGCGCATAAAATCACTGTTTCTAAAGAAAACACTGTGATTGTTGATGGTGCAGGCGATGCAGCTCAAATTGCTGAACGTGTAACTCAAATTCGCGCGCAAATTGAAGAATCGACTTCTGAATACGATAAAGAAAAACTTCAAGAACGTGTTGCTAAATTGGCAGGCGGTGTTGCTGTCATCAAAATTGGTGCTGCGACTGAAGTTGAAATGAAAGAGAAGAAAGACCGTGTTGATGATGCACTTCATGCAACTCGTGCTGCGGTAGAAGAAGGTGTTGTTGCCGGTGGTGGTGTTGCACTTGTTCGTGCTGCTTCTGCGCTTGACGGTGTAACAGGTGTAAATGATGACCAAAATGTAGGTATTAACATTTTACGTCGTGCTATTGAAGCACCACTTCGTCAGATCGTTGCAAATGCAGGCGATGAGCCATCTGTTGTGATCAACGCTGTGAAAAACGGTGAAGGTAACTTCGGCTATAACGCTGCAACTTCTGTGTATGGTGATATGCTTGAAATGGGTATTCTTGACCCAGCTAAAGTAACTCGTTCTGCACTTGAACATGCTGCTTCTGTTGCAGGTTTAATGTTGACGACTGAATGTATGATTACAGACATGCCAGAAGATAAAGCTGCTATGCCAGATATGGGCGGCATGGGTGGTATGGGCGGAATGATGTAAGTCATTCTGATCATCCGATCTGAAAAATCCCCGCTTTGAGCGGGGATTTTTTATGGTTGAAATTAGAACATTTAATAAAAAATAGAATTATGATAGATTTATTGTTAATTTGTGTTAAATAATAAATAAGGTGAATTAATAATAATTAGATAGGAACTGGTTGAAATCTTTCTAATATTTAGTAAATTCAATGAATTAGTAGCTTAAAAACACATATAAAATAAAGTAGGGTAATAAAAATGCAGTTTAAACAAAAAGTACTTATTATCGCATTAATAGCAGCGGCTGGCTCGACATATGCAGATATTAACTATCGTTGGACATCAGATCCAGTATTGGGAAGTTATTATCAACAGACCAATGGAGAGAGCAGTTATCAGGTTAGCCCAGACGGCCTGGTCAGGGAAAGTCACAGTATTAACGATTCGTTATATTCAAATGACATTGTTACGAGTACTGCAAAGGCTAAAGTTGGTCAGATTACGAGTCAGGGGCAGAGCTATCAGCAATATGCTTATGATGAAACAAGACGTGCTGCTGTGAATGAAAGCTATAATTATTCATCTGACAAAGCTGCTGCGGATGAGTTGACGCATCGTGAAAGTTTGTATAGCGCAGAATACAGTACAGGCAATGTGACTCGTCAGGCAAATATGACTGTTCGACTGGATTCAACAGGGAAGGAAATCGCTAATTCCGAACAACGTACAACTGATACGTTATTTAATTTCAGTGCAGATGACCTTACCAAAGTGAAAGGTGCAAATTCATCGTCTAACAGTAGTTATCAATCTAATATTCGTTATGCTGCTGATCAGGCATTGGATACAGTAAATATCTCTAAAAACCAGAATAGTAATTATTCTAGTGTTCAGAAACTGGATGCATCTGGGCAGGTAGTTTTAGAGAATGGTCAACCTGTTTATATTGCCAATGGTCAGGACTATCAAAACCAGTCTAAAAGTAGTGTGTATAAAACTGCACTGAATGCCGATGGAAAAACGGTGAGTCGGGATATAGGGCATATCGTCAATAGATTGGATGAGTCATCAGAGCGGAATAGCACAAATGTGGATTATGCGAGAGATGAACAGGGTAAAGTTATAGGAATACTGTTATCTGCCGATAAAAAATATTTGGCTAAAGAATCGACAGTCGGTACTGAGAAAGTGACATCATCCAGTCAACAAATGATCAATGATGATTTGGCTGCAGTTAAGGAGTTTCGAAACAGCCAAAATATGAATAATTCTGAAAAGGTGTCGGTATGGGATGGATTTTCTTACAAAAATCAGTCATCTAATGAGAATTCTTATACCAAATATCAAGATGGTGCTTCTACACAGGGTACTGAAAAATTACAGAAAAATATCGAGTCCAGTACAGATCGGGTATTCAAAAAGGATCAGCAAAATGCACTGATCTTGGACGGTAATAATCAGCCTCAGGTAGCATATACAACCATTAAAAAATCATCAGATGAAACCTATATATCAGATTATCAGCCCTCACATTACACATCTGGAAGTAAACAAGGGCAGGATTTCACTATACTCGATAATGGGCAAAATAGCCGTAGTGTAAATGCCTCTACTCAAAAAATTCAGGCTAAAGCGACATCTTCTGAAACCAAAAAATATGCGGATGGGTTTATTGCTACAGCAAATAGCGATGTGCAAATGAATACAACATATCAGCGCAGTTTGCAGGAAAATATAGAAGTGAATCGACAACTTGACCGTAAGTTAAATTTGGACTCGCTTCAGTTGACTACTCGTACTGTATCTACAGAAAATTCTGATACAGCTCCAGTTTATAAAGCGGGAAGTGTCCATACTACAATCAGTAATGATCCTAACTCATGGTCAGGTTTTAATGTAAATGCTGGACAGAATATTGAACAAAGTCTAGTTCGTTCGTGGGTCGATGAGAAAGGGATTCAAAGATATTATGCCGTGCTAGGTACCGATATGAATGGTAAGGAAATTCGTAGCGAAGTCAGCTTACAAAAGCCAGCAGGGCAGAATAAGAATATTGAGCTAGACACGATCAGCACCAATAAACGCAGTGAAAATGCACAGGAAAATGTGAACTTTGGTCAGGAGGTTGCTTATAATTTTTTAGAGAGTGAAAAAACTCAAAGCTCAGAAACTTCCAAAGATAACGGTGCGCTTTATCAAAGCAATAGTACAGAAAAGGATCGGTCAGTAAAATTATATTCTGCTGGTATGAATGCATTGGATCGTGAAGTACAGCAGTCTTATAAAAATACAGGTATGGGTACAGAACTTATTTTAAATGATCAGGGACATGTTGCTGTTAAAGCGACACATTTTTCAGATTCCGCAGGTCAATCTTCATTACTACAATACCAGCAAAATCAAGAAAAGGTGTGGAGCTCATCGAATGAGACGTCTTCCACACTTAAATCGCTTGATGCGAATGGACAGATTCAGCGCTACGAGAATAGCAATGACAAAAAAAACATCACACAATATACATTAGGCAAAAATGAGCTAGATCGTACTTATAGCGGTAACTCAAGTCATATGGAGCAAAACAAACAGACAGTGACCGTAAAAACGCCAAATTATGGGGTGGATGAGCAAGGAATTGCATTGTCCACCACAGGTGGAGTTCTGGCGATTGATGAGACAGGACAGCAAGTTAAAAGTACTCAAAATGTAAAATCAACAGTCAGTGATGTTGTTAGTCAGTCTGCTTCAGATCATAAGGTCGATGAAAAAGTTTATCAGTCTGGTGCAATGGCGTATCAAAAATCTGAACAATTGAATATGAGTCAGCAATATCAGTATGCCGATGGCTATGTAGAAAAGACAGATGTTCAATCATCTCAAGAGGTGAAGCTTTATAATCATGACATGAGCGATAAATATAGAGATGCAGCGTCTTATTATATAAAGACAGCTAATGGTCAGGTTACAGATTTCAATGAAGCGGGTGAACAGTTAATTACAGGGACTTTGGAGACGTCATTGTCTGATAAAACGACAGCCATTGATTATCAACAGGGCAAAAATTTATTATTGAGTTCAAAAAATTCTATTTCTGAAGGCTCATCAAAACAGGTGACTCTGGATAGTGTAGAAGAAAGGAAGGTAAGTCTGGCGAATGATCAACTTATTTATCAGGCAGATCAAAAAATTGCCAATGAAAATACTACTTTGAGTCGTACAGAAGAAAAAGTGAGTCATACTGATCAGACGGGTTATACCTATGCAACATCAGGCTATTCCAAAGATACAGTTAATAATACGAAAATGGGATTACTGGCTTCACAGGATATATATTCTGTGAATAAAAGTGAAAATACTGAAAGTTTAAAATCAACGGCGAATGGAAAAGCTATTGATTCCACGATTATCCGTGGTGCTGAAACAGTCAATCGGACTGATCACAGTCAGGAGTTCAAACGCTATGGTTCGGAACTTGGTTTAAATAGTGATGGAAGCAGTGTTTCATTTTCAAAAACTGTAATAGGTGTACAGGATAAATTTGGCTTAAATGAGTCTACAAGTGCCTCGCAAAGTAAAACAGAGATGTCTAAAGATGGGAGCGCCAGTACGATTGCAAATACACGCGTGGATAACATTACAGGGTTAACACTGACGCAAGAGAATAGTGGAAAAACATTATCTGGGCAGGAAACTAAATTCAGCACTTCAACGACGATTAAAGCTGGAGAAATTGCCACTGGGAATGTGAAACTGACCGAAAACGGTGTAAATGCGGGTGGGAAGGTTATTTCAAATGTTGCAAATGGAGTTGCTGATTCTGATGCTGTGAATATGGGACAGATGAAATCGTATAGCGCAGATTTAAACCGTCGGTTCGATGATTTTGAAGCGGTGGCTTATCGCGGTATAGCCATTTCACTAGCAGCACAGCAACCAGTGCCAAATATGCGTCCAGGTCAGGTCGCTGTATTCGGTGGAATGGGGCATTATGAAGGTCAGTCGGCCGGTGCATTGGGGGTCACAAGTGTGCTTGAGGATGGGCGTACATCATTCAGTGGCGCATTTGGTGTTGCAGGTGGTGGTGAACTTGGTGGACGTGTAGGTATTTCCTATGTATTTGGTGGAAAATAAGACTGAGTTAAGAAATTAATAGCAGTAAAAAATCAGATTATTGAACAACCAAATCTTTGTATCAGAATGAATATATTAAATTTTCATTCTGATACGGTTGTTAAGAATTATGGTGAACTTAGCGCTTGAACTAAAATTGGTAAATTTTGTCCAGTTGCTGCTGCAAGAATAAAGTTTTGACTTGGTTTCGTGACCGTCCATTTTTGGTTATTGCCTGAGCCACAGCTGTACGTGGTTAATGTACCACGTCCATCAGGACTTGGTGCCCAACCACCGCTTAGGTCTAAACAACTATTATTTTGACGGAATTGCTGAGTAGTACCCGTAATAGGCGCTGCCCAAATTTGATTATTTATACTGTTATTACACTGTGCCAATGTAGAACCTGATAAACATAATTCAGGGTATTGAACACTATGGATTTTACCAACCGCATCATATACCCATAGCGTAGAAGGATTATTCGTACAACCATTTTTACCGCTGATAAATACACTAGGCTTACCTGTACTACTTGAAAGTTCAGTTTTAAGACAAGCTGAATTCATATTTGGCATAACAAACATACTTGCATCTGCCATTGGATTGGTATTTGCAAAACCAAGATTGTTCACAAAGCTTTTTAATGCTGCATTTACGGCAGAACCATTTTTTGTTAAATCTGTGCGATAAACATTTACCCAACGATTTATACGATAAAGTTGTTCTTCTTGTGTATTCAAGCGCTCAAGTTCTACCCGTGCAGGTGCAGAAAATTCATTTTTAAAGCCACGATAAGCTTCATAAAGAACTTTATTTTCTGGAGATAAACTTGCGATAAACTTGCCTTGATTATTGAGTAAAGCTTGTTCTAATTGTGGTAATTCTACTTTACGTAATGCAGAAAAACCTTGTTCTTTTCCGATGATAACGGCCGCAGGTAAAGGTGTTGAATAAATAGGAATATCAATTTCAGACAACTTAACGGCTTGAGCACCTGCTTGTTTACAGTATAAATCGACATGTTTGGGATTATCGCTTTGAGCAATATTGATGTGCAATTTATTTGTATTACTTCCCATGCGAGTAGGGGCTAAAGCAATATTTTGCATCGCTTTATTTGCAAATGTGACTTGCGCCCAACAGCTTGCATTATTGGTTGCTAAATCTGCTTGAGCTAAGTTAAATACGTTCCCCCAATTTCCTCGCGCAGCAGGATAAAGCAAGCCGACATTGGCAACTGGGTCATAACCGCCAAGAATTGTAAATACAGGAACACCAGATTGGACAGGTTTTAAATAGTTACCATTGGCACTGTTGTACCAAACTTGTGATGACGATGGAACTTTAGGTTGCACCACTTCCATTTGGCGAGTCTCGGTATTCCATTGTTTGTAGCCAGTAGGTGAATTTGCATCCCATACTGGGCGGTTAAAGGCAGGTTGAATTTTCTGCTGAGTGCTGTATCCCGTGTAATGCGTATAATGTGATAATGAGCTTGAGTAATTTCCTCCAGACATTGCATCAGTGGAATAAATATAGTTATTTTTGAAAATTGGTGTGCCATTTAAGCGATTATTTGTATCAGTTACATTCCAGTTTAAATTACCACGCATACGATTCCGGTAAGCAATATAACCCCAACCACTGTCATTATGATGTGCAGCTAAGAAATAATTCTCGCCATTTTGCCCTGGATAATGTCCTAGACCGTAATGGTGACCGATCTCATGACTAAATTCATTACCGACTGAATCAATCAGGGTCAAAATACCATTACCACCACTGAGTCCATGATCTGCATCACCATTTTGGTATTTACCACGTGCATGGTGGATGACAACACTTTGAGTTAATTGTGGCTGTTGTTGACTTGCCATACCTGCACTAGTGACACCCCAGTTTGCAAGATTAATACCTGTGCTAAAGGTAGATTTAGCTGTATTTTCTCGCATATCTCCACTGTAAACATCACCATCTGTGCTACTTGCTGTATCGTAAATGACACCACTCGCAACCATGACTTTATTCAGCACCATATCGTCATATTTACTAACCATAATTCGTGCTGCTGGAATTGTTTGTAAGTAGTCTGTACCAGCTTTTTCTGGTTCATTGAGAAAGTAGTATTGACCTGTTGGTGGGGTAGTCAGTAGGCCAAGGCGAATGGATTGAACCAGTAATTCTCCCGGTGGAGCAAAATCGATTGTTGCAGCTGCGAGGCGACCATTGAGTCGAGAAGTAGGATCGACAATACGAATATTTAAACCTGGTTTAACTTCATCCCAATTTAAAGCTGCTGTCCACGCTTGCTTAGAGTATTGAACACGAGGACGGTTATCACTATTACTTTGATCAGATAGTGGAATTTTTGTCGGTTCTTGCAATGCAACACGACGGATGAGGCGACTGTTTAAATAAATTTCTGCATTGAGTTGTTCGAGATTGCCCATTGCCTCTGTAGGCGTAACCAAAAGTAAGGCATCTTTTTCACTTGTTAAACGAGGCATCATTTTTGCCTCATTCCCATTTGGATCGACAGTATGACTTTGTGCAAATTGAATCATTGCAGCAAAGTTACCTGTTAAATCATTACGAATAGCACGCGTATTACCTTGTAAGTCTTCATCATAAAACCCTAAGGTATTGTCATTGAAAATATCTTTAGTGGGTTCTGGATACCCTGCATTTAACATGTTTGCTTGAGGAGGTTGAGCCGTGCTTGTTAATTCGGCATTATTATTGCTTGCTTCTCGAGAGCTTTCTCCGCAAGCAGATAATAATGCAGCAGAGATGCATAAACATAAAGTGCTTATTGAGGTTTTTGTCACAATTTCCATATTAAAATTGACCAAATTAATAAAATTTAAAATAAAATAATATATTAACCATATTATTTTGAGCTATTTAAATAATATATATTAAATGCGCTTGTTTCGTATATGTGTGATTATTTGGCATTGTGTGATGCTGTTGTTGTTTGCTTTGTAAATATTGATTCTATATGTATTTATACTGGATGTATTTTAATAAAAATATAAGTGTGTATTAAATAAAGTAATTTATTATTTAAACGACTGAATTTTAATTAATTAAATTATTAAATAGGATGGTTTGTTTATTTATCATATTATTTAATAGTCAAATTTTTAATTGTTTAGATATTAATTGTCCTTTTATGACGTTTTTTTATAAATATTGATTATAAATAAACCTTACATTTTTTATTGAATTATATTTTATTTTAAATTGAATATAAATACGGTATCTTTATTCGAATTTTATGTGCAGTGATATTGCTTTGATAATGGTCTTTCATTTATTGTCAGCGGATATTAATGGCACATATTTATTATATGCATCTATTTCCGATTAAAAAATAAAGTGGAAATAGGAAATTTAATTTTAATATTTTATTTAGGGGCGCATAGGGATGAATAAGGTCTATAAAACGGTATGGAATAAGAGCCTTTGTTGCTGGCAAGTCACTTCTGAGCTAAAAAAGGGCTATTCACGAGGAAGTAAAAATACAACACTTGCCGAAGATATGGCAAAAGGGAAAAGTTGGTTTGATTTTGCACGTTTGTCTTTATTGAGTTTAGCCTTATTGCCAATTTCAGTTTGGGCGGGAATTTATGATGTACAGCTCCCAACAGGTGGGAATGTTACTGTAGGTTCGGCAGAGATTAGCCAGAATAATAATAATTTAAATATTCATCAAAATAGTCAAAATGTGGGTATTCAATGGGATAGCTTTAATATTGGGCAGAATGGAACGGTTAATTTTCATCAACCTAATTCATCTTCAATTGCGGTCAATCGTGTATTAGACAGCAATGCTAGCCAAATTATGGGTAAATTGAATGCCAATGGGCAGGTTTTTTTACTCAACCCCAATGGCGTCATTTTTTCAAAAACAGCGCAAGTGAATGTCGGTGGAATTGTTGCATCTACTTTAAATGTGACTGATGGTGACATTATGAGTGGTAACTTTACCCTAAAAAATCATGGGGGTAAGGGTAAAGTTGAAAATCATGGTTCGATTATCGCGCAAGGTGGTGTGGTTGCTTTTATTGCACCAACAGTCATCAATACAGGTGATGTTCAATCGAAGAATGGTGTAGTTCATTTTACTGCCGCAGATCAAGTCACTTTAAGATTACAAGATGGTCAATTGACTGAATATCAAGTTGATATTGGTACGCTACAAGGTCTTATTGATAATAGCGGTGCAATTCTTGCCAATAATGGCGCAGTATATTTAACTGCAAAAGCCAAAGACAGTTTAAGTAAAGCTGTGGTGAATCATAGCGGCATTATTGAGGCTAATCGCTTAAGCCAGAATGCCAAAGGTGAAATTGTTCTTCTTGCAGATATGGAGCAAGGCACAGCTAATATTAACGGCATACTCAAAGCTGAAGGGAAAAATGGACTAGATGGCGGTTTTATTGAAACCTCTGCAGCAACGGTTCATGTCGGTCAAGCGACTCAAGTTTCAACATTATCCGATGGTGGTAAAACAGGGACATGGTTGATTGATCCAACAGACTTTACCATTAGTGCAGGTAATGCATCAGCTACGAGCAGTGGGATTGGCGCTACGACTTTACAAAATAATTTAAACACGACATCGGTTAAATTACAGACGCAGGATTCAGGTGGTGAAAAGGGCGATATTCATGTCAATGCCGCCGTGACTTGGAATAAAGACACGATACTGACTTTAGAAGCGCATAACGATATTAATATCAATGCCAATATTACCGCACAACACCAAGACGGTAAGGTTGAGTTAATTTATGGGCAAAATGGTCAAGCAGATGCCAATTATCATTTAAATAATAATGCAAAAATTAATTTACAAGCAGGACAGAATTTTAGTACGCAAAAAGGCACAGATGCAGCACAGCGTATCGATTACACCGTCATTACCCAGTTGGGCGAAGAGGGTTCAATTACGACGAAAGATCTACAAGGAATTAATGGAGATTTGTCAGGTAATTATGTTTTAGGTGCAGACATTGATGCCAGTGATACCGCAAATTGGGGTGCTTATGCTGAAAATGGTTTTAATCCACTTGGCAATGAATTTGATGGTGAATTTACAGGTCGTTTTGATGGTTTAGGGCATAACGTATCAAACTTAACCATTGATCGAAAAAATAGTTACGGTGTTGGTTTATTTGGTTATATCCAAGATGCTGTGGTACGCAATGTTGGCATACAAAGTGGTTCTATTCGTGGTGATAGTTTTGTCGGTGGCTTGGTTGGGCAAAGCACGAGTAGTTTAATTGAAAATAGCTTCAGCCGTGCCAACATAGAAGGTTACGGCACAGTCGGCGGTTTAGTTGGTGGCAACTATGATGGCAGTATTATTAAAGATTCCTATGCGACAGGGAATGTGACAGGTCAAGAATTTTCGATGTATGTGGGAGGGTTGGCTGGTGCTAATGATAGTGCCCATATAGAAAATTCTTATGCAACAGGTCAAGTCAAAGGTGATGAAATTGTCGGTGGTTTGGTTGGTGAAAATAACAATAATGCAGCGATTGACCGTAGTTATGCCACTGGCAATGTAACTGGGCTGAATAATGTCGGCGGTTTGGCAGGTAATTTATATTATGGTTCAGCAATTAAAGACAGTTATGCAACAGGTCAAGTGACAGGTCAGACTATTGTTGGTGGTCTGGTCGGAGAAAACTTAGCGGCTTCTGTGGATACTAGTTATGCAATCGGTAAAGTGATTGCCACAGCGACTGGTGGATTGGTTGGTGGATTACAAGGCCAGAATATTCAAGGTACGGTACAGAATAGTTTTTGGGATAAAGATTTAACAACACAACAGAGTAGTGCAGGCAGCCAAAACAGCAGTGGTTTAAACAGCAATGACATGTTTAAAGCGGATAAGTTTGTTGGTTTTGATTTTAAAAATATTTGGGGAAATGCCAATAATCAAACCACACCATATTTACAGAATCATAAAGGCAATAATCACGTCATTAATAAAAATGATGCGACAGGTGCTTTTTATGGTGTTATTCAAACGATTCAACAATTACAAGCCGTCAATAATCAACTCGATGGTCGTTATCTCATTGGTAATGATATCGATGCTCAAATAACAAAGACGTGGAGCGATATCGATGGTGACGGTTTTAAATCAATAGGTGATGCAGACGCTAAATTTACTGGGGTCATTGATGGTTTAGGTCATCAAGTTTCAGGTCTTTATATTAAACGTGAAAATAGTAACCACATTGGATTAATTGGTTATAACCAAGGCACGATCAAAAATTTAGGGCTAACCCACAGTGAAATTACTGGGCAAGATTTTGTTGGTGCACTAGTGGGTAAAAATGAAGGGCAAATCATCCGTTCCTATAGTACAGGCTCAGTGACTGGGCGTAAACACGTCGGAGGATTACTAGGTAGTAACAACCAATCACTCAATAGCTTATATAGTTTTGCTAATGTGAATGGTCAAGAGCAAGTCGGTGGTTTAGTGGGTCAAAATACTGGGCAGTTAACAGATATTTACACCACTGGTAATGTGACTGGTGATACTCAAATTGGTGGCTTGGTCGGTCATAATAGTCACAGTGGCAAAATTATCAATGCGTATACGACAGGTTCAGTTCAAGGTGTAGCATTTGTTGGTGGTGTTGTTGGTCAAAATGATGGTCAATTAAGCAGTACCTATTGGAATAAAGATAAGAATGAGGGTTTGCTAAGTACTGAAAATTCAGTGGGTTTGACCAGTGAGCAAATGAAGCACGCAGAGTATTTTGCTTTCCTTGATGAAAATAGCAAGCTTGGTGGAAAGAATACTGCATGGCGGATTTACGATGGGCATACGGGGCCACTATTACGTGATTTTTTAACCACTGTTGATCTATCACTGCAAGATAAAGCTACGATTTATAATGGCAAAGAACAGCATTTTGCAGATGTCTGGGGCTTGGATAGTCAAAAGTATATTGCTGAAGGGAATACCAGTGGTACCAATGCTGGAAATTATCAAGCGACATATTATTCCAATGATCAGCAAGGTTATGACTTTATTGGTAATGAAGGCACATTAACGATTAATAAAGCTCAAGTAACTGTAACAGGCTCGAGTGAAAATGACAAAATCTATAATGGTCAAAATCAAGCTATGAATCGCCCAGGCTACACAGTTAGTGGCATGGTGAATAATGAAAATGAATCGTTACTGGGAAATATCACTGCTTCAGGTGCTAATGGTAAAAATGCAGGTCATTATGTCAATAAAATTACAGGTGATTCTAGCGAGAATCAAAATTATGAAATTAGCTATGTAGATGGCAAATTTACCATTAATAAGAAACAAATCACGGTAACGGCACAAGATGAAACTCGTGAATACAATGGTTTTAATCAGCAAGTGAATGGATTTAAAGCAGATGGTTTAGTGAATGGTGAAGATGAAAGTGTTTTATTAGGGTCTGTGAATGCATTAGCGACTCGTAAAGATGCAGGAACTTATACTCATGCTGTTGCATATAAAAACAATGGGTTAGGTGATACAAACTACGATATTACTTTTGTAAATGGTACTTATACCATTACCAAAGCAACAGCAACGGTTAAAGGCGAAAACCACAATACGATTTACAATGGTAATGTGCAAAATATTGGTGGATTTACCGTTAGTGGCTTAAAAGGTAATGATAAAAATGCAGTATTGGGGAATATTGCTAATACTGCAGCAAGTGGCAAAAATGCAGGTCAATATGAAAATGTCGTGACTGGTGAAACATCGAGTTCAAATTATAATATCGTGTATGAAAATGGTTCATTAAACATTGCCAAGAAGCAAATTACTGGAACGATTACAGCTCAAGACAAAGTCTATGATGGCACAACCAATGCGATTGTTAATGGTAGTTTAAATGGCGTGATCCAAGACGATGTCGTAAATCTAAATGCCAATGGTCAATTTACCGATAAAAATGCAGGTTCGGGTAAAAGTGTAAATGTGTCTGGAAGTTTGAGTGGTGGTGATTCAAGTAACTATGAATTATCAGCAACCAATCATGTAACACAAGCCAATATTAGTAAAAAGCAAATTACAGGAACGATTACAGCTCAAGACAAAGTCTACGACGGCACAGCCAATGCGATTGTTAATGGTAGTTTGAATGGTGTAATCCAAGACGATGTTGTGAATCTGAATGCACAAGGTCAATTTGCCGATAAAAATGCAGGCTTGGGTAAGGATGTAAATGTATCAGGTAGTTTGAACGGTACAGATGCAGGCAACTATGAGTTACAAACCAATCATGTGACACAAGCCAATATCAGTAAAAAGCAAATTTCAGGCACACTGACGGCTCAAGATAAAATTTACGATGGCACAACTCATGCAATTGTTAATGGTAGTTTGAATCGAGAAGAAGTGATTGCAGGTGATCAGGTTGCCGTAGGTGGTAATGGGCATTTTATTGATAAAAATGCAGGTGAAAATAAAGTCGTAAATGCATCAAGCAGTTTGATTGGTGACGATGCAATGAACTATGAGTTGACAACGAATGGTCAAGTCACTGCCAATATCAGCAAAAAGTACATTACTGGAACGATCACAGCTCAAGACAAAGTCTATGATGGCACAACCAATGCGATTGTTAATGGTAGTTTAAATGGTGTAATCCAAGACGATGTAGTAAATCTAAATGCCAATGGTCAATTTACCGATAAAAATGCAGGTTCAGGTAAAGGTGTAAATGTATCTGGAAGTTTGAACGGTACAGATGCGGGCAATTATGAGTTAGAAATGAATCATGTGACACAAGCTAATATTAGTAAAAAGCAAATTACAGGAACGATTACAGCTCAAGACAAAGTCTACGATGGCACAACCCATGCAAATGTCAGCGGTAGTTTAAATGGTGTAATCCAAGATGATTTTGTGAATCTGAATGCACAAGGTCAATTTGTCGATAAAAATGCAGGCTTGGGTAAGGATGTAAATATATCAGGTAGTTTGAACGGTACAGATGCAGGCAACTATGAGTTACAAACCAATCATGTGACTCAAGCTAATATCAGTAAAAAGCAAATTTCAGGCACACTGACGGCTCAAGATAAAATTTACGATGGCACAACTCATGCGATCGTAAATGGTAGTTTGAATCGAGAAGAAGTGATTGCAGGTGATCAGGTTGCCGTAGGTGGTAGTGGGCATTTTATTGATAAAAATGCAGGTGAAAATAAAGTCGTAAATGCATCAAGCAGTTTGATTGGTGACGATGCAATGAACTATGAGTTGACAACGAATGGTCAAGTCACAGCCAATATCAGCAAAAAGCAAATTACAGGAACGATCACAGCTCAAGACAAAGTCTATGACGGCACAACCCATGCAAATGTCAGCGGTAGTTTAAATGGTGTAATCCAAGACGATGTTGTGAATCTGAATGCACAAGGTCAATTTACCGATAAAAATGCAGGCTTGGGTAAAGATGTGAATGTCTTGGGTAGTTTGAACGGTACAGATGCAGGCAACTATGAGTTACAAACGAATCATGTGACACAAGCCAATATCAGCAAAAAGCAAATTACAGGAACGATTACAGCTCAAGACAAAGTCTACGATGGCACAACCCATGCAAATGTCAGTGGTAGTTTAAATGGCGTGATCCAAGACGATGTAGTAAATCTGAATGCACAAGGTCAATTTGACGATAAAAATGCAGGCTTTGGTAAGGATGTAAATGTATCTGGAAGTTTGAGTGGTGGTGATTCAAGTAACTATGAATTATCAGCAACCAATCATGTGACACAAGCTAATATCAGTAAAAAGCAAATTACAGGAACGATTACAGCTCAAGACAAAGTCTACGATGGCACAACCCATGCAAATGTGAGCGGTAGTTTAAATGGTGTGATACAAGACGATGTGGTGAATCTCAATGCACAAGGTCAATTTAGCGATAAAAATGCAGGCTTGGGTAAAGATGTAAATGTATCAGGTAGTTTGAACGGTACAGATGCAGGCAACTATGAGTTACAAGTAAATAATACAACCCAAGCCAATATCGCAAAAGCGAAAGCACAAGTGATCGGTAATAGTTTGACGGCAACTTACAGTGGACAACAACATAATGTTGCTGGTTTTACAGTACAAGGTTTGGTCGGTGGAGAAACGGCATCCGTCTTGACAGATGTTACAGCAAGTGGAGCGAGTGGTACTTTGGAAGGGACGTATTATAACAATGTGAGTGGTAGTGACCAAAACTATGAATTATTGTTCACGGCAGGCATGTTGAAAATCCAAGAATCATTAACAGTCCCAGTACTCCCGCCAATTCCTGAAAAACCAACGCTACCAGAAAGACCGCTTGGGCAAAATCTATTTAATGATCAGTATCAACGGGCACTTCATGTTGCTCCAAAAGCGAAACAACTAAAACAGTCAGATGATGTCGAAATCGAAATAGTGGGTGATGGTATCAATATGGATGGTATTCACACATTAACAGGAAGCTTTTAATTATGTTGTATTCTAAAAAAACATTACTACTTAGTATGTTAACAGTAAGTAGCTTTCCTGTTGTCGCAAATACCATACCCAATGCGGGGCTGTTGTTACAGCAGCAATCGTTACAACCGTATCAGCCGCAGGCGGAAGTCAGCATTGAAGCGCCTGAACAAATTCAAATGGCTCACACAGATCTACAACAGCAGATTAAGGTTGAAAAGATTTCAATTACAGGAAATCAAAGCATTCAGACTAAAGATTTGCAGCCGTTATTTGAAAATGTTGAAGGTAGTGTACAAACTTTTTCTGATTTACAAAGTCTTGTGAAAAAGATTACCACCTATTATCAACAGCAGGGTTATCCATATAGTCGTGCTTATTTACCCGTTCAAAATCTAACGGATGGTGTCGTCACGATTGCAATTATGGAAGCGAAATATGATCGTATCCGTATTCAGAATCAAACAGATACATCTACAAAATTAATCGAGTCAATTTTAGCGCCATTACAATCTGGAAATATTATTGATTCGGCTACGTTACAACAACAGCTTAAATTACTTAATCGCTTAGATGGGATTCAAGTTCGCAATATTATTAGCGCAGGTCGTTATGCGGGTACAAGTGATTTAACCATTCATATTCAACCAACTAAGCCAGTAACAGGTTATGTTGGTTTAGATAATTATGGTAATGAATATACTCACGAAGCACGTTTTAATGCAGGTGTTGCATTAAGCAATATAATGGGTTTAGGGGATAGACTGAGTTTAGATGGAATGACTTCTGGCAATCTAAACTTTGGGCGACTGGGTTATGAAGCGACTGTGAATGGCGAAGGAACACGTTTAGGAGCGAGCTATTCAGACTTAGCTTATAAATTAGGTAAAGAATATAAAATTTTAGATGCGGTGGGTACTGCACAACAAGCCAATATATGGTTAAGTCAGCCGATATTGCTCAATAACCAGACAGAAGTTGTCATGGGTGCACAATATGACTATAAGCGTCTAGAAGATGATATTACTGTGGCAGATCTTTATCGCCATAGAGATATTCATGTGGGGCGTGTGCGCTTAGATGCATCGCAAACTGACGATTTTGCAGGTGGTGGTTTAACACAGTTTGGCGTTGCTACAGATTTTGGTCGTGTCACATTTAAAAATGCTGCATCAAAACATGACGATCAAGTGACAGCGAATACACAAGGCAGTTTTATCACTGCGTCTTTGAATGTTTCACGCTTACAAAATTTAGGTGATTCAGACACCCAATTATTTGCATCATTACAAGCACAGTTTAGCCCTGATAATTTAGACAGTGCACAACAATTCAGTGTTGGCGGTTCCGCAAATATTGCAGGCTATGAAAATAGTGCATTAAGTGGTTCGAGTGGCTATTATGTTTTGGCTGAGCTTAGACAAAACTTATATGCTTCCACACAAAATCAAGTGGTTGGGAAAGTATATATAGATACTGCAACGGTTAAACATCATGCACGAACATGGCAAGGCTTAACGGGTGATAATCAAGAGCGCGTCAATAGTGCCGGTTTAGGATTGAATTGGTCGAATAAATCGCAATGGGGAGCAGCTTTGACTGTAGGTTTCCCGATAGGTTCACAACCGAATAGTTTAGATAAACGCAATGATGCAGAAGCATGGTTTAGTTTAACAAAACAATTTTAATTGATTTTTAAATATTTGTTGAATGGCTGAGTGATAAACTGAGCCATTCAAGCTTTACTTATTTGTTTTACGATAATTAAGCTTTTGTTTATTTAAGATTAAAAACTCTTTTTTTAATAATGTTTATACGCAAAGCTTCAGTCTTTACCATACGTTATATATTTTAGAATAATTAAAAAATAACTTCTTAAAATAAAAAAATCAGTTTAAAATTACAACAATAAAACAAAATTTTCTTTGCCAAATCTGGGTGAAAGATGCAAATAAATATAGCGCAAGAAAGTCATATTATTGGCATGATTTACGATGCTGCAATGGATACAAAATTATGGCCAAATGTATTAGAAGCCATTGTTGAATACAGTGAGAGTAATTCAGCAATTTTCACGGTTTTAGATCAGCTTAATCCAGATTACAATTTTATGTATGCACATAATATTTATCAGGAAGGTTTGGAACGATACAAAACCGAACATATTGATGTCATTGATATGCGTTTGCATGGAACGCAAATGCGTCAATTGGGCGTGGGTAAATGTTTACTTGTCAATGCAATGAATTATTCAGAAGTCGAAGGAAGTGATGAATATATTCTTTATGAAAAATGCTTAAAGCCTTCAAATATTGAATATTTAAATGGGGTGCTTCTTGAAGAGGGAATATACCGTTGGTCAATGTTGGCGGTACATCGTCCTCAATGTGCTGCACCTTATTCACAAATAGAAGAGCATGTTTTAGAGCGTTTAGGAACGCATTTACGTCGTGCCTTGCAAATATATCGGCAACTGGTGGAGGTTAAAAATGAAAACCTTCATCTATATAAACTATTAGAACAAATAAAAGTCGGTATTATTTTATTAGATCATGAAAAAAAGGTCTGTTTTAGTAATAACTTAGCAACGAAGATATTAAATCAATCAACATTAATTCGAATTGATATAACAGGGCGACTTAAAACCTCAATGGTTTTTCAAAGCAAATTAGATCAGCTGATTTCGAGTGCAATGTTTCAAGATGAAATTGTACTAAATGAGGAAGTAGACGCTGGTGGTGTGATAGGAATATATCATCCAGATGAAAAAAATAGACCGATGACGCTGACAATTACACCAATGTCTATGGATCATAATAAAAAATATAATCAGCATAAACAGATGGTTGCTATTTATATAACTGAAATGAATTTGAAGCACAAACTTTCATATCGTTTAATGAAAGCGATTTATCAACTGTCTAACAGAGAAATTGAAATTTGTGAGCTGTTTGTGAATGGTTTGAATCTAGAAGAAATTTCAAAGCAATGTAATATTACGTTGAGTTCGGTGAGAACATATTTTAAAACCATTTATTCCAAAACCAACTGTACGTCACAAGTACAGCTTATGCAGTTGTTGTTAGGATTAACCGTTGATTTTGAACACATTCAATAGTTTAAGTCGTGATTATTCGATCCACTTAAATTTTTATTTAGAATGGTTTCTTGCATAACGCTTTTCTATTTATATGATTCGACCTAAAGGGTGGTTTATTAAGCCATATTTAGCGAATCAAGTTTTTATCAGCCTTTATGTAAGATATTGAATGAATTATTTAAATAAAATAATTACCCACGTAAAGAAAATAATGGCTTGAGCAACAAATTGAGCCGCACTGCCCATGTCTTTGGCATTTTTAGAAAGAGGGTGAAGTTCTAATGAAACACGGTCAACCACAGCTTCCAATGCAGAATTAAACAGTTCAACAATCATTGCCAATAAACATACGCCAATCATCAGTGCTTGTTCTACAGAACTGACATCAACAAAAAAAGTGATTGGAATCAGGATAATATTGATCCATACGACTTGACGAAAAGCGGCTTCATGCTGATAGGCTGCTTTAAAACCAGCCAGTGAATAACCAGTAGCATTTAAAATACGCTTAAAACCAGTCGTACCTTTTAAAGGGGAGTAATCACTCATAATTCACAATGGATAAGATTGGTAGTTAAAAGTAGTATTCTAAACTTAAATAGTCATTAAGTTTTTAGCAAAATGGATCAATTTACGGAAAAAGTTCAGCAAACTATTTTTGTCTGTTGATTGAATGTGCCGAGTGGCAATATAAAACACGTTAGTCATCAAAGCCTACCGTGTTTTATTACAATAGATTCATCAATCAAATTTATTTGGTACTTGGATTTGTTTTCCAATAAGTATCAACGGCTTTACGACCTAAACCAGGATCATCGGTAAATAATCCATCTACACCTGCTTTGAAATACATATCGTATTCTTTATTCGCACCTGTTTCACAACGTTTGGCTTTATCGCTTTCAGCGGTGCTGCATTTTAAATTGGCTGCAAGAAAGTTATTTTCAGGGCGAAAAGTATAAGGGTGTACTCTTAGACCGACTGTGTGTGCATCTGCGACAAAAGCTGATGGAGCAGTATAAGTTTCATTGAAAATATAAGATTTAGAAGGGCCTACACCATTGGCATATTGAGCAACGTCTTTTAAGCCTTGTACTGTTGCCATATCACCATAAGTGGTTTTAATCCCTTGTGCAGTAAAATCGGCAGGGCTCACCTTTTTATCATCATAAAGTTGAATAATTTTTGCATATTTCAGACTTTTATGAAGTCCCAATTGGTCTTTCATATATTTAAGATTACTGACTTCAAAAGACTGTAAATAGATGGGCGCAATTTCACGGCTATATTGATATTTTGACAGCGTTTTTAATAATGGATCTTCTAAGCTTAAATTGGCTTTTTGGAAGTAGGTTGGATGTTTAGTTTCTATATATAAACCAACGACTTTACCTGTCTTTTTATAATTTTTTTCTGCCAGTTCAATAATTTGTTCTAAAGTTGGAATATTAAATTGATCGTTATATTTAACATTTTCTGGGCGTAATTCTGGAATACGCTCGCGTGCTTTAATTTGGTTTAATTCATTTAGGGTGAAGTCTTCGGTAAACCAGCCTGTAAGCGTTGTACCATCAATAATTTTGGTTTTTTTACGATCTGCAAATTGCGTTAAAGTGCTAACATTTGTTGTACTGCCAATTTCATTTTCATGACGAGCAACCAGTACACCATCTTTAGTTGAAACTAAGTCTGGTTCAATAAAGTCTGCACCATCATCAATGGCTTTTTGATAGCTTTCAAGTGTATGTTCAGGACGTAACGCACTCGCTCCACGATGTCCAACAATAATAATTTTAGGTTCTTTGTACGCAGGGGCACTGATATTTATATCGTCATCATTATTGTCATTACATGCGGATAAAAGTGCGACGATGCTCGTCATAAACACTGTTATTTTAATCATTTTTTTCTCAATTATGGCGTTAAATCTTTTTGAGTGTGAAAGATTAAATTGACATATTGATGACATTTACATAAAGGAAAGATGAAATAGTTAAATCCTTTGGCAAGCGAATAGAGCATATCTTCACAGTTTCTTCATATTTAAAGTTTTAATTCTTTTTTGTGTTATTTCTTCTTGAGTTTTTCGGTTAAGTCACAGAATATCCATATAAATGGAATTTAATAGTCTGACTTATTTCTAGTATGTTTATAGATTCAACAGGCATTCATCATATTTAACTGACACAGAACTCTATCTGATGCTCTCAAAATTTTTTATTCAACGTCCTATTTTTGCTTGTGTACTTGCCATTATTGTCATGGCATTGGGCATTTTTTCGGTCATGCAATTGCCCGTAGAACGTTATCCTGATATTGCACCACCACGAATATCAGTTTCTACGACATATACTGGTGCAGATGCTGAAACTGTTGAGGAGAGTGTCACTCAGGTTTTAGAACAACAAATTAAAGGAATCGATAATCTTCTTTATTTTAGTTCGAGTAGTGATTCGTCTGGTCGTGCACGAATCAATATTAGTTTCGAAAATGGAACTGACCCAGATACTGTCCAAGTCCAAGTCCAAAACAGTATTAATGGAGTATTGAATCGTTTACCTGATGATGTGCAACGCCAAGGTGTGACGGTGAATAAATCGCTCGGCGATACCTTCATGGTGGTGGGGTTATATGATGAAACAGGTAAAAGTAACAATATAGAGCTTGGTGATTATTTATCGGATCATATAGAACAAGAAATATCCCGGATCGAAGGCATTGGTGAAGTCGATGTTTTTGGTTCGCAATATGCGATGCGAATTTGGTTAAATCCGAATTTACTACGGCAATATCAATTGATGCCGAGTGATATTCGTGCAGCAATTGAGGCGCAAAATACGCAAGTTGCAGCAGGTGGAATAGGCGATTTACCCGTAGTTGCAGACCAATACTTAAACGCAAAAGTCACCGCAGGTTCACGTTTAAGAACGGTGGATGAGTTTCAAAATATTATTGTTAAATCCAATACCAATGGCAATTATGTTTATTTAAAAGATGTTGCTCGGGTTGAACTCGGTGCAGAAAATTATCAATCCTTTAATACCATCAATGGTTATCCATCATCAGGAATGGGGATTTCGTTGTCTTCTGGTGCAAATGCTTTAGCCACATCTGCACTGATTAAAGCTGAATTGGCAAAAATTTCAGAAAAATTACCACAAGGCTATAAAATCGTTTATCCACGTGATAACACGCCATTTGTCCAAGAATCGATTAAAGAAGTTGTTAAAACATTATTTGAAGCCGTGATTTTAGTGGTCATCGTGATGTTCATTTTCTTGCAAAGTTGGCGCGCAACACTCATTCCGACCATCACAGTACCGATTGTGATTCTAGGAACATTTGCAGTATTAAACCTATTGGGAATGAGTATTAACACACTGACTTTATTTGCTTTGGTTTTGGCGATCGGTTTGTTGGTGGATGATGCGATTGTTGTAGTGGAAAATGTCGAAAGGTTAATGCACGAACAAGGCTTATCTGCCAAGCAAGCTTCTATTGAATCTATGCAAGAAATGACAGGTGCATTGATTGGGATCACCGTTGTGCTCACTGCTGTATTTATTCCAATGGCATTTTTTAGCGGTTCAACAGGTGTGATTTATCGTCAATTTTCAATTACATTAGTTGCGGCAATGGCTTTGTCATTGATGGTGGCTTTAATTCTCACACCTGCATTATGTGCGATTATTTTAAAACCGAATCCAAAACCGATGCGTTGGGCAAATTGGTTTAATAGCAAATTAGAAAATTTAAAGCAAAATTATCTCAAACTGGTTCAAAAAACCCTCAATTTTAAATGGGTGATTATGGTCATTTTTATTGGGTTAATTGCTGCTTTTACCTTAATTTATCGTACCTTACCGACCAGTTTTATTCCGAGTGAAGACCAAGGGATTCTGAGTGTACAATTTCGTCTTGCAGATGGTGCGCCCATGGCAAATAGTCAGGTAATTGGTGAGGAAATTCGTCGGTATTTTTTAGAAAAAGAGCAACAAAATGTAAATATTGTTTTGATTCGCTATGGTCGAAATTTTTCTGGAACGGGACAAAATTTAGGAACAGGCTTTATTGCATTAAAACATTGGGATGAGCGAGCAGGGCAACAGAATTCTGCACAAGCGATTCGCGAGCGTGCAATGAAGTATTTTAGAACAAATAAAAATGCCAGTATTACAGTGATGATGCCTTCATCTGTAAATGGCTTAGGTGATAGCGATAGTTTAGAATTTTGGTTGCAAGATATTAATGGACAAGGTCGAAAGTATCTAGATCAACAATTTGATTCGATCAAACAGCAAGCTATGCAATTTAAAAGCTTTGAAAATTTAGAAAAAAAATCAAACCCAGATAAAGCTAAATTAAAAATTAATGTAGACCAAAAGTTAGCAATGGCAAATGGTTTAACCCAATCGGCAATCAATAGCACTTTATCCACGGCGTGGGGCGGTTCTTATATAAATGACTTTATTGACCGTGGGCGAATAAAGCGCGTCATGATGCAAGCTGATGCGGCTTACCGATCCAAGCCTGAAGACTTGCAATATTGGACAGTGCGTAATGCACAAAATCAAATGATTCCATTTATTAATTTCTCAACCATTCATTGGGAAGGCGGGCCAGATGTAGTCAATCGTTTCCAAGGTTATACTGCCGTACAGATGCAGGCAGATACCGCCAAAAATATCAGTTCAGGTGTGGCAATGCGTGATGTACAAAAATTAGTAGATCAGCATGATGGTGTGGATGTGGCATGGAGTGGTTTATCATTTGAAGAGCAAAAGTCCAGTAGCCAAGCATTGTGGTTATATTTAATTTCGATTGGTTTTATTTTCTTATGTTTAGCGGCTTTGTATGAGAGTTGGACAATTCCAACCGCCGTGATCGCAGCAATTCCGTTGGGGATTGGCGGAAATATTATTTTTAGTAAATTGACAGGTTTCCCCAATGATATTTACTTCCAAATTGCATTATTAACCACCATTGGTTTGTCCTGTAAAAATGCCATTTTGATTGTTGAGTTTGCTGCTTTGGCGCAAGAAAAAGGCAAAACGGCCGTTGCCGCAGCTTTAGATGGCGCCGGTTTACGATTACGTCCGATTTTGATGACGTCTTTGGCATTTGGCGCAGGTATTATTCCCCTTGTATTTGCCTTTGGTGCAGGGGCTGCAAGTCGTCAAGAGATCGGTGTTAGCGTTTTAGGTGGGGTAATTTTTGGGACAATTTTAGTGCTCATTTTCATTCCGTTTATGTATGTTTTTATTCGAACTATTTTTAAATCAAAAACTGTTCAAGATTAAATTGAAATGCTTTATTTAGTCGCTAGGTTTTAGTCTAGTGTTTTAATGCGATATTTGTCGTACAGCATCATAATAAAATAGATATTCTCAATGGGTAGTATTAAGAATATCTATCTTTATCTATATGTGTTTATTCAAAAAATTATTTTAAAAAGCAAGCTGATGGATTACTGAATTAACGATAAATTGACAGCTCAATTTCAAATATATTTTATAGATAATTCCAAGTTCATAAATCTACAAAATTAAATATGTCATGTAACTATGATTCACTAAAACTGTGGCGATTTAAAATATGAAACTTATACACAACATACTGAATTTATTGGCTATGATATGAAGAGCTATTCTGAATTGGTCGTCATTTAAAAATGAGTACAGAAAAAAAATTATCTACTCAAGAAGTTATAAAACTTGAACGAGATTTGGCTAAATTTGCCAATATGATGGATTCGGTGGTTAGAATTCCATTCACCAAACAAGGTATGGGCGCGGATGCTGCTTTAAGTACAATCCCAGTGGCTGGCGACGTTGCAGGTTTTGTATTAACTTGTTATGCGGTATATAAAGCGAAACAAATTGGTGTGCCACAGGCAAAGCTAAATGGTGTGGTCAAACTTGCTGTAATGGATGCGGTGGTTGGTTTTATTCCTATTGTTGGAACAGTCTTTGATATCTTTATACGTCCCAGTCGTCGTGCTCTAGATGTGGTTCATACCCATATTCAAGAAGAGTATCAGATTCATAGTGATGATCATGTGGTACATCCATTCTTACATGAAAAATTAGAACAGAAACAACAGCAATCTGCATTTTGGCGCAATCCTATAGTGGCTTGGATTTGGCTTCATATTCCAGATATTTTAGGGCTTCTGGTTTTGATTTTAATCGGATTTGCAATGTGGTTTGGTGTAACGATGCTTTGGGATTGGTACCAAAGTTTTAAGCAGTAAAATTTTGAAAATTTGGAAAAAACTATGCAAGATTATATCTCAGCCAATCTCCCTGCGATTCATTTTGATCAAACGCGTCAATTTTACGAATTTTTGGGCTTCCAATGCGCATATCAATCTGAACAATGGATGATTATAAAAAAGGACAGTTTGATTCTAGAGTTCTTTCACCATCCACAGTTAGATCCTAAAGCATCTTGGTTCAGCGCTTGTTTAAGAACACAACGCATGCATGATTTATTTCATGATTGGCAGACTCTGGATTGGACAAAATTCCCAGAGGCAAAATTGACTGAGATTGAATCTTTAGATGAAATTGATATGTTTTGTGTGATTGACCCGAATGGGAGTTTGATCCGTTGTATTCAATTGAATTAATTCGATATCGGTAAAGCAAAATTTTAAACCAACAAAGCCTCCATATGGAGGCTTTGTATGATCTGTGAATTCAATTTCTTATGGCATATTCAGCTCAAGAAATGATTGGTTAGATCAAGGTAAATTTAATTGACGCAGTGCTGCAACACGCTGTTCGATGCTTGGGTGAGTTTGGAATAAAGCTGCCAAACTAAAACCTTGCGTTTTACCTTCTGTAATTGCAAAAGCCTTCATTTCTTTTGGCATTTGATCTGGCATTTCAGATTCTGCTTGTAAGCGAAGTAATGCCGAAATCATGGCTTCTTTACCTGCCAATTGTGCACCTGCTTCATCTGCACGGTATTCACGGTAGCGGGAGAACCACATCACAATAGAGGACGCTAGAATACCAAAGACGATATCTAAAACGATTGTAATACCGAAATAAGCCAAACCAGGTGCTTCACCATCTTGACGGCCGAAAATATTACGGTCAATAAAATCACCAACCACACGGGCAAAGAACATCACAAAGGCATTCACGACACCTTGAATCAAAGATAATGTCACCATGTCGCCATTGGCAACGTGACCGATTTCATGCGCTAATACAGCACGAAGTTCATCTTTATTCATACGCTCAAGTAAACCAGTAGAAACCGCTACTAAAGCATTGTTTTTATTCCAACCTGTGGCAAAGGCATTCGATTGATAAGAAGGGAAGATCCCGACATCTGGCATTTGAATACCAGAACGTTGTGAGAGTTGAGCAACCTCTTGTAATAACCAAACCTCAGCTTGGTTACGAGGAGCATTTGGATCAATTAATTCGGTGCCTGTGGTTTTTAGCGCCATCCACTTCGACATAAATAGGGAGATTAAAGAACCTACCATACCGAAGACTAAGCAGATAACCATCAGGTTGCCTAAGTTAAGACCGCCAGCGCCGTGGTAGCTACCAATTCCTAATAAAGATAGGACAATGCCAACTACAACCAGTACAGCGAGGTTGGTTAGCAAAAACAAACCAATCCGCATCATGGAGAAAATCCTCAATAAAATAAATAATAGACTTATTAGATAATAAATCATTCTGATGAAATATGAGGTTTAGGTGATTAAAATTCAAGAATAATTGTAAAAACCTTTACAAAAATAATAAAAAACCATTGTGATCTCGCTAAATCAAACAGCAGTTAATTTTGTATGTCTATATTGCTTAAGGGGCAATTATTATCATGGGGCTGATTAAATTATTTTTCAAATGCTTGTTTGGAGAAAGTGAATATAGAAAGATTTACAATTTGAATATTATTGGATATTCACCAACAGTACATCACGCATTTAAAAAAGATGCTGTATACGTTTTAGTTTCCGATGGTAATGTGGGCAGAGGCACTGGCATTGGCTGTTGAATAAGAGCCATTATTATTCGGTGCATCTGTAAATGTGCCATCTGAAGAAACAATAATTTGGCGAGGATTATATTTTACAGGTTGAATATTTGAAGTATTGGATGTGGCTTCGCTATTTGTCTGTTCATATTGATTCGATTGTGCGACGATTTTTCCTGTGCTGTTCGACTGACTTGAATTGGAGATAGCACTGTTAGAACTAGCAACGAGATTTAAGCCACCTGAGTATAGGTTGTTATAACGACTGGTGACACGTTTGACATAGTCTTGTGTTTCACGGAAGGGCGGAATACCACCATATTTATCTACATTGCCTTCACCTGCATTATAGGCAGCCAAAGCAAGATTGGTATTGCCATTAAAACGCTTCATTAACCAACTCAGATATTTGGCTCCACCCAATATATTTTGCTGTGGGTCTAAGGAATTAGAGACATTAAAGCGTTTTGCTGTAGCAGGCATGAGCTGCATCAGCCCTTGTGCACCAACAGGAGAGCGTGCATTGGAATTAAACCCTGATTCAGTATGCATGACTGCTTTAATTAAACCTTCGGCGACACCGTGTGTTTGTGCAGCATGGCGAATAAGACTGTCGAACGAGTTTTTACCTTTGCTGTAACTGGGTAATACTGAAGATTCCGTGGAGCCCCAATTTGTATAACTATGAATATTGCTATCTTTATAATAAGTCACTTTTACTTTTTGTAATGAGCGATCCGCATTTTTACGATTGGTCAGTAGGGTTGTGCCATTCTGATCTTTATAGAAATAAATTTGACCTGCAAAGGTCTGCGATGTAAATGACGCTAAGCTCATACACCCCAAAACCGATATCAAAGAAGCTGTAATAAATTTTTTCATTTTTAGTATTTAAAATATTTCCCCAATTAGCTTTTGGAGTTTAGCAAAGTTCTGAACCAAGAAAAACTATGAATTGTTTTTTAACAATACAAACGAAAAAAATCAAGTGCTATTTGTCGACATATTAATCAAATAAAATTTTATATTTATTTTAAAATATATCTCTTGACTACCATAAGTAATTGAAAATAATTAATAAAAAATACTGATTAAAAAGTGATCAATTTAAAGGCAACGCCCACTGTAGCATGAAAAAACTTTGTCAAGCCCCAAACAATCCACACTTTTATCCACAGGTTTTGTGGACAACTGTGGAAAAGTCCAAAACATAAGCACTTAGCTTAAAAAATGAACTGAGCCGTCTATTATATATGTGTGAATGAGACAGCAATATGACGAAATAAAAAATGATGCAAAAATAAAAAATCTTTAGATGCGATTAAGCAACAAATCAGCTAAAATCGCCCAGTATTTTTTTTTGGGTAAATCTCGTCTATGTACTCGCCAGTTGAGTCTGAACAAGGATTTAATTTCAAACCAGAGCTTCCAACAAGTTCAGCATACTATCGTCTATTGAAAAAGCTTCGTCGTCAGGTGGGTCATGCAATTCGTGACTTTAAAATGATTGAAGAAGGTGACAAGGTCATGGTCTGTGTTTCTGGTGGGAAAGACAGTTACACCTTGCTCGATATTTTGTTGCAGTTTAAACGCATTGCACCCATCAATTTTGATGTGGTCGCTGTCAATCTTGATCAAAAGCAACCTGGTTTCCCAGAAGATGTCTTGCCAAGATATTTAGAAGAAAACAATATTCCTTATTATATTTTGGAAAAAGATACATATAGCATCACCAAACGTTTAACACCTGAGGGTAAAACCTATTGTGCAGTGTGTTCGCGTTTGCGCCGTGGTTCGTTGTATGAATTTGCTCAAGAAATAGGGGCGACCAAAGTTGCGCTTGGTCATCATCGTGATGACATCTTGGCAACGTTTTTCTTAAATTTATTCCACGGTGGCAGCTTAAAAGCGATGCCGCCTAAACTTTTGTCATCTGACAAAAAGAATATTTTGATCCGTCCTTTGGCTTATGTCGAAGAAAAGGACATTATCAAATATGCAGAAATTCGTAAGTTTCCAATTATTCCATGTAATTTATGTGGTTCTCAGGAAAATTTACAACGTGCCATATTAAATGACATGTTGCGTGATTGGGATAAACAATATCCAAAACGTTTGCATAGTATTTTTGGTGCATTGCAAAATGTTTCGCCATCGCAATTGGCTGACCGTGATTTATTTGATTTTGAGAAATTAGATGAAGAGCGTGAGTTTGATATGAAATGCGATACCAAAGACATGAAAAATCGTTTAGACGTTGTAAACTTAAGTTTTGCAGCAGAATGATCATTTATGCTAATTAAATGATCGAAAAGGGCACTCATATTGATTTGAGTGCCCGATTATTAAAAACAAAACGATAAAACCAATCAAAGTTGAACGACGCGTACAAAAAATTTTAGCTCAAATATAAATTATCATGCTATAACATTCTGCAAGCAAAACTGCTTCACCATGATGTTGTTGGGATAGACAACACAATAAATTGAATAAATAATTTGAGGAATGAACATGCCTGCTTTTTTAACTGATGATTGGTTTACAAATGTAGAAAAATTGACTGCTGAAGCTGGTGATTTGAACTTACCACCATCACTTTCAAATCTAGCAATTAACTTAGTAGTTGCTGATGCTGATGGCAATACAGAGCTTGCTTTAGATGGCGGCAAAATTGTTAAAGGCACTTCTGCAAATGCTAAAACAACACTGAATATGGATGCTGATACACTTCGTAAAGTATTCTTAGAGTTTGATATGGCTGCTGCAATGCAAGCGTTCATGACTGGTAAAATCAAAGTTCAAGGTGATATGTCTCAATTGATGGCATTGCAAACTGCTAAGCCAAGCCAAGAGCAAAAAGATCTTTTCAAACGCGTTCTTGAGCAAACTGCTTAATTCTGTTTGAAATATAAAAAGCTTACCTAAATAGGTAAGCTTTTTTTTACATGATATTTAGAGATATTCCTTAGAAATAATTCTAGAAACTCTATTTCAATATCACAGTTCATTTAAAGATGAATGATCATATAAATGATTAAATCTCTAAAAGATGTGGCGTCGTTTTGATATGTTCTAAATAAGCACGAATACGTGTGACATATTGCACGGCTTGTCTATGACGTCCATTACTTGCTTGGCTACTGGTCAAATAATTGTAAAGGTTCATCCATTCATTCGGATTTTTACCTTGTGCTTTGATGCGTTTTTGAATGCCATCTACCGCACCAGGACCCATATTGTAAGCAACTAATGCATACCAATAACGGTCAGCATTCGGAATGTACGAATAACGACTAAGCATCTTATCGAAATATTTCGCACCACCCTGAATACTTTGAGCAGGGTCATTACGATTACTAACACCCATTTCTTTGGCAGTATTATTGGTTAACATCATTAAACCACGGACACCTGTGGGAGAGACAGAGTTAGGTTTTAAATATGATTCTTGATAACCAATTGCAGCAAGTAAATGCCAATCTAAGCCATATTGTTGCGCTGAACGCTTGAAACTGGCTTTATAAATAGGCAGACGTGCACTTAAATCACGCTGGATAATATTCCAATCGGATTTCTTGACAATATTACGATTATAAAATGCTGCAAGTTGCTGAGTTGCACCATTTTGTTTACTTTGGCAAATAAAACCACTGGCAGTTGCAGTGAGTGGATCATCAGCTTGTTTAAATACCCAGTTGAGATCTGTATCTAAACCATTCTTTTTCAAACTGTTAAAATCACCACAGCTTGCAGAAAAAGAAGTTAAACGATTTGCTTCGATGTTTTGCATCGTTGCAGTGGTAATTGCAAAATTAGCTTTACCTTGAGCAACCATTTTCAATGCAGTTGCATTGTCAGAAACTGTTTGAAAATCTAATTTTACATTTAAACTTTGTGCATAATTGTGCGCTAAATCATAGCCGAAGCCATGCTTATATTTTCCATCCTTAAACACTATACTTGGATTAGAAACCGCAACTACAGTTAATTTGCTTGAATTAACTACAGCATTATATTGATTGGTCTTACTTGCATTAATACTAAAAGGAATTAATGCGGTGGATAAAACTAAAGCTTTAATTGGAAGAGCACGAAAAAATGAGTTAAGGCTAAGCCTCGTCTCAGAAGTTGAACTACTGTGCATGTTGTCTCCGCTACAAGTAATTTATTGCCCTAAAAAGTCAAAGCAAAAGAATGCCTAAAACTTCTCGCAGTTGGTAAATTCAATAAGGGTGGGCAAGTCATGAACGTCATTCAAAAATGACATATGGGATAGAAAAATTTTGCAGAAAAGCTACAAAAAAAATAAATAAACTGCTAAAACTTGTGCACATAATATAGGCACTTTTTTCAGCTGTCAAATTTTGTATAAAAAACAACCAAAATATAAATATTAACATATTGATTTTTAATGGAATATTTTTTTTAAATTTAAAGGTGTTTCGGTATTGAAATATTGCTGAAATATTTGTAATAAATTGTACCCAATACACTCAAAATGTAAATGATCAACTTATTGAAAGTTGAGTTTATTTTTCGCTCAATCTTGTTGATGTAAAAAGGTCGATATTCAAAAAATATAGCTGAAATTGGGTGTTTTTTTATAATAGATGATAATTTTTTAAAGCATATATTTTAGTCTAATTGGCATAGATAATTAATCATCATGAGCTTGGAAAATACCCACTAGGTATTTCTGTGGTGAAGTATTTTTAAAGATTAAATCAAATATGACCAATACTACTATTCATGACCTTTGAATTGCGGAGTAACAGCATTTTGTGATGTATAACGACTTTAATTTACAACAAAGTAAATGGATCTATAAGCTGCTTTAACGCTCAAAATCCTTCATCTAGAGTCTAAGCATTTATATGAAGTAATAAAGTCATTTTGTCTCTTCATATGTGATTTTAGAGATGTACCAAATTTTTTTCCCAGTTGGCGTTTGAACTTGGATTTCATCATCTACAGATTTACCTAAACAGGCTTTTACCATTGGGGATTGCAATGAAATATAGTTTTTATGGCCATAAATTTCTTCATCACCCACTATGCGAAATTTAATTGTCTCTCCATCATCATTTTCTAGTTCAACCCATGCGCCAAAATAAGCTTTTCCATCTTGTTCAGGTCTATAGTCAACTTTATAGGCAACTTGGAAAAGTTTAGTTAAGAATCTGATTCTACGATCAATTTCACGAAGCTTTTTTTTATTATAGTGGTAATCTGCATTTTCAGACCTATCACCGAGGCTTGCTGCCCATGAAACGATTTTAGTTATTTCAGGGCGTTCTTTACGGACTAGATCGTTTAACTCATCTTGTAAGCGTTGATAACCTTCAGCAGTAAGCAATTTACGATTCAAGATAAATACTCCATAGCCTTATATTAAGGCATCAATTGATTGATCGGAAAATTTAGAATATTGGAGAGATATCATATTCTTATGATTATAAATATCAATCCTTTGTTTCTATGTTACTTAACATGAATATATATAAGTTATTGATAAAAATATTAATTAATCATCCGGTTTATATTTCTATTGATTCGTTTATGATATGATCAGAATGATTGGCTCGTGAGATAGTTACAGTACAGATGAAAAATAGCAATTTATCGATACAATTGCTTATATAAAGATTGTAAAATCAGCGAATTAACGAATATTGCGTTTATTTTGAACATTTGATCTGAAAAACCAGCAAAAATGTTTGCCAAATTGTCATTTTATTTATATGATAGCCGCCATTGGAAGCGTGGCAGAGCGGTTTAATGCACCGGTCTTGAAAACCGACGAGGGCGCGAGTCCTCCGTGAGTTCGAATCTCACCGCTTCCGCCAAATATTGAATTAAGCCCTTGTTATTGCAAGGGCTTTTTTTTCCTATAGTTTTACCCCGCAACCTACCCCACATAAAAATTTGGATTGAAATAGTCTATATAAGAATAATTCAGATGGCTTTGGATAATAAGTAAATTGAGTCTAAGTGGCTTTGTTGCACAAAGCTGTTCTTAAAGGCTTCTTTAGCAATATAATTTCAATATGAAGAAGCCAGCATCGAAAACTTATCATATGACCAATTGGTCCTCTTATACCCAAGTTGTCACTTAAATTTGAGTCGCTTATGAATTAGAAAATTTCGAACGAAAGAAGATATAGGAGATTTTTCAAATTACAAAAGGGCAAGTTGACTATCGTCGCAATTTACTTAAAAGGCTGA